>NZ_JAAQQT010000640.1:0-46392 GCF_011742065.1 Aquabacterium sp. A08 | reverse complement strand
TGCAGCAGCTGCCAGCCGGCGCGCAGGATCTCCTCCACGCTGTCCTTGTGCTGCGCGTCCAGCCGGGGGTCGAGGTCCAGCGTCTGGGCGTAGCCCAGCATCAGGTTGAGCGGGGTGCGCAGTTCGTGCCCCATGTGGGACAGGAAGGCCGGCTGGTGCTGCGCCAGCGCGTGGCTGGCCACGGCCTGCAGCTGGCCCAGCGCGGCCTGTTTGTCGGCCAGGCTGGAATGGAGTTCCAGCATGCGCTGGCTGCTGGCGCGCAGGGCCAGCAGCAGGGCGGCATTGCGCGCGGCCTGCAGCAGCGCTTGGCGCTGTTGCGGTGTCAGCTGGCGTGGCACGGTGTCCAGGGCGCAGGCGGTGCCCAGCGGCAGCCCGGCCTCGTCGTGCACCACCGCGCCGGCGTAAAAGCGGATGAACGGCGCCCCAGTCACCAGGGGGTTGTCGGCGAAGCGCGGGTCTTTCAGCGCGTCGGGCACCTCCAGCAGCTCCGCCTCGCTCAAAGCGTGGCCGCAGAACGACACCCGGCGCGGCGTTTCGCTCAGCGCCACGCCGCGCCGCGCCTTGAACCACTGGCGGTCCGCGTCCACCAGGGTCACCAGCCCCATCGGCACCTGGCATTGCTGGCAGACGAAGTCCACGACCTGGTCGTAGGCCGCCTCGGCGGCCGTGTCCAGGATGCGCAGGGCGTGCAGGGCGGCCAGCCGTTCGGCTTCGCGGGGCAGCTCAGGCGGTGCTTGCATGTGGGACCTTCGGGTGTGGGGCGGCGGTGGGCGCCAGGGGCAGGGTGATCCAGAAGGTGCTGCCCAGCCCCGGCTGGCTGCGCACGCCGATGGTACCGCCCATCAGTTCCAGCAGTTGCCGGGTGATGCACAGCCCGATGCCGGTGCCTTCGATGCTGGCGCCGTCGGTGTCCAGCCGCTGGAAGGGCTTGAACAGGTCGTCCATGCGTTCGGGCGGGATGCCCCGACCGGTGTCGCTCACCTCCAGCCGCAGCTGGCCCCGGGGCCCGGCTTGCAGCGCCACCACCACCTGCCCATCGGCGCGGTTGTACTTCACCGCGTTGGTCAGCAGGTTGAGCAGCACCTGGCGCAGCCGCAGCGCGTCGGCCCACAGCACGGCGGTGGGGGCTTCGGGCAGGTGCAGCGTCACGCCGTGGCGCTCGGCCAGGCCGCGCACCAGCTGCTCGCAGTCGCGCAGGGTGTTGGCCAGGGGCACCGGCTCCAGCGACATCTCCACCTTGCCGGTGTTGATCTTGGCCAGGTCCAGCACGTCGTTGATCAGCTCCAGCAGGTGCCCGCCGGCCTGCAGGATTTCGGCCACGTTGTCCTGTTGCAGCGGGGTCAGCTCGGGGTCGATCTGCAGCATCTGGCCAAAGCCCAGGATGGCGTTCATCGGGGTGCGCAGCTCGTGGCTCATGGTGGTCAGGAAGCGGTCCTTGCTGCGCGAGGCGGCCTCGGCGGCTTCGCGCGCCTCGGCCAGGTCCAGTTCGTGGCGTTTGCGGCTGTCGATGTCCTGCACCGTGCCGTAGAGCCGTTCGCAGCGCCCCTCGTGCCACTCGGCGTTGCCGATGTGTCGCACCCACAGCTCGCGGCCGTCGGCGGTGACGATGGTCAGCTCCAGGTCCCAGCCCTGGCCGTGCCGCAGGGCGCGCCCGGCCGCCAGGCGCAGGGCATGGACCTGGCGCACGCGGCCCAGCGCATCGCTGAGGCCAAGCGCGGTGCCACTGGGCACACCAAAGATCTGGCAGGTCACCGGCGACCAGTGCACCTGCGCGCTGCCCACCTCGTGGTCCCAGGTGCCAATGCCGGCGGCCCGGTTCGACATCTCCAGCGCCTGCTGGGTGTTGCGCAGCAGCTTTTCGTCGGCCTTGCGCGCGGTGATGTCGTGGCTCATGCAGACGATGCGGCGGATGTGGCCGTGGCTGTCCAGCACCGGGGTGACGGTGCTGTCGAGCCAGTAGAGGTGGCCGTCGCGGGCACGGTTGCAGACCTCGCGCCGCCACGGCCGGCCGCTGCGCATGTGGGCCCACAGGTCGTCCCAGAATTCCCGGGGGTGCACGCCGGAGCGCAGCAGCCGGTGGTCCTGGCCGATGAGCGCCTCCGCCGGGTGGCCGCTGATGCGGGCAAAGGCCTCGTTGACCCGGGTGATGGTGCCGGCGCTGTTGGTTTCGGCGTACACGCTGTGCTCGGTCATGGCGCGCGCGAACGAGGCCAGTTCGCTGCGCAGTTCCTGGCGCCGGCGGCGGTTGTGGGTTTCCTCGGTGATGTCGCTGAGCAGGCCGACGAACACGTCCTGTGGCGGCAGCCGGGCCTGCCCGACCGACAGCCGCACCGCCAGCCGGCGGCTGTCCGCCTTGAGCAGCAGCAGTTCGCGCACGCCGGGCCGGATCAGGCCCAGCGGGTCGGGGTCGGGCGCGTCGGTGTCGGTGCACAGCCAGCTGTGCAGCCGGCGCTCGGGCAGGCCGTCAGCGGGCAGTCCCAGCAGCTCGCGGGCCCGCACGTTGGCCGTCAGCAGCCGGCCTTGGGCGTCGAAAGTCACCAGGCCGTCGAGCGCGTTGTCCAGAATGGCCGCAAAGCGGTGTTCCTTGTCGGACAGGGCCTGCACGGTCTGACGGTAGGCCAGCCAGGTGGCGCTGCCCCCCGCCACCAGCAGCACCAGCAGGAACACCAGCAGGGTTTGCGACAGGCGGATCGGGTCGGTGCCCACCTGCAGCGACGCCAGCACGTGGTGCATGCCCAGCAGCGAGAGGTAGTGGCTCAGCACCAGCCCCGCCCCCGCCACCCCCCCGGCCAGCAGGTCGCGCTTGAGCAGCTGGCCGGTTGACCGGCCCAGCGTGCCGCGCCCCAGGCGCAGCCAGAAGGCCCAGCCAAAGCCCAGACCCGACAGCAGCAGCGGCGGCAGGTCGTGCCAGCCCAGCAGCGCCGTCCAGGGGGTGCCGGCGGCGGCCACCGCGCCGATGTGGCTGCCCAGCATGCCGGCGCTGATCAGCAGCCCGGCGGTGGCGCAGCGCCGGTACGACACCGGCGGCGCCGCCAGCCGGTCCAGGCCCAGCCAGGCCGCGGCCACGGTGGGCACGATCGACAGCAGCAGCCCGCCGTCGTCGGCCGGCAGGGCCGTGCCCTGCAGCCCCAGGGCAAACGCCCCCAACAGGTGCACCACCCACAGGCCGGTGCCCAGGGTCAGCGCCGCGCTCAGGTGGGCCAGGCGCGCCTGCAGCGGCACCGCGGCCTTGTGGGCCAGGCCGGTGATCTGCATCACCAGCACGCAGGCGGTGACGGCGGCCAAGGCCGACAGCGCCACCAGCCAGCCGTCCGGGCTGGGGGCCGGGTGGGGCAGTGACAGTGCGTCGGTCAGCGTCCAGGCCATGGCGCGGGTCAGCGGGGCCGGCGCTCGTAGGTCACGAAGGCAAAGGCCAGCCCGTCGTCGCTGCGGTGGCGCTCGCGGGCGGTTTCGGTCCAGTCCGGCCCCAGGGTGGGGGCGTGGGCGTCGCCGTCGTACACGCGGTCGATTTCGGTCACCAGCGCCCGCTGCGCCAGCGGTTCGGCTTGGGCGTAGATTTGTGCGCCGCCCATGACCCAGACCTCGGCCGGGGCGGGCGTTTGAGCGCGGCACCGGGCCAGGGCCGCCTCCAGGCTGTCCACGGGCACGGCGCCTTCGGCCTGCAGCGCCGCGGCGCGCTGGGGGTCGCGCGTCAGCACCAGATTCAGGCGGCCGGGCAGGGGCCGAAAGCGCGCCGGCAGCGACTCCCAGGTGGCCCGCCCCATGACGACCGGGCAGCCTTGGGTGTGGCGCCTGAAGTGCGCCAGGTCTTGCGGCAGGTGCCAGGGCATGGCGTTGTCCCGGCCGATGACGCCGTTGGCGGCGCGGGCGTAGATGAGGTTGATGCGCATGGCGGCCCAGCATAGCAGCCCCGCCCCGCCGTGGCTGGCCGGGGGGTATGGTCCGTCCTGGCCCATCCGCCGCCACCGCCCGGCCCGGTTTGGGCACAATGCCCGCATGCCGAACACCACCGCCGCCTTTCCCTTTTGTGCCTGGCTGGGCCTGCGTCACCCCGTGGTCCAGGCGCCCATGGCCGGCTCGCAGGACAGCGCGCTGGCGTTGGCCGTGTGCGCCGCTGGCGGCCTGGGCTCCCTGCCCGCCGCCACCCTGAGCCTGGACGCTTTGCGTGCCGAACTGCAGCGCTTGCAGGCGCAGGCGGCCGGCCCCTACAACGTCAACTTCTTCTGCCACCGCCCGCCCACGCACGACGCGGCGCGCGAAGCCGCCTGGCACCGGGCTCTGGCGCCGTTCTGCGCCGAGGCCGGTCTGCCGCCGCCCAGTGGCCCGGCCGTGGCGGCGCGCGCCCCCTTCAGCGCCGCCGCCGCCGAGCTGCTGGCCGCCTTCCGCCCCCCGGTGGTGAGTTTTCACTTTGGCTTGCCCGAGCCGGCGTTGCTGGCGCAGGTCAAGGCCTGGGGGGCCAAGGTGCTAGCCAGCGCCACCACGGTGGACGAGGCGCGCTGGCTCGAAGCCCACGGCGCCGACGCCGTGATCGCCCAGGGGCTGGAGGCCGGCGGCCACCGCGGCCTGTTCCTTACCGACGACCTGACCACCCAGCTGGGCACCTTCGCCCTGCTGCCCCAGGTGGTGCGCGCGGTGCGGGTGCCGGTGATCGCGGCCGGGGGCATTGTGGACGCCGCCGGCGTGGCCGCCGCGCAGGCCCTGGGCGCAGCCGGCGTGCAGGTGGGCACCGCCTACCTGCTGTGCCCCGAGGCCACCCCCACGCCGCTGCACCGCCAGGCGCTGCGGTCCGACGCGGCACAGCACACCGCGCTGACCAACCTGTTCACCGGGCGACCGGCGCGCGGCATCGTCAACCGCGCCATGCGCGAACTGGCCGCCGGCACGGTGGGCCTGAACCCGCTGGCCCCGGCGTTTCCGCTGGCGGCCAGCGCCATGGCGCCCTTGCGCGCCGCCGCCGAAAGCGCGGGCCGCAGCGACTTCACCCCGCTGTGGGCGGGCCAGGGCGCGCCCGCCTGCCGCCCCCTGCCGGCGGGCGCGCTGACCCAGGCACTGGCCAGCGGCTGGCGGACCTGAGCGCCGGCCGCGCCACGGCGGGCCGCTTCGGCGTGCCCGACCGTCGCCCGGCGGTGCCTGTCGCTAAAATGAAGGGTTAGCCCAGCCGGTGCCCGTGCGCCGCTGCGCCGGCCCCTCAACCCCGACCCCCCGCGTGGTGCCGCCACGCCGCAGCCGACCATGACCCAGCCTTCCGCGACACCCGTGGCCTCCGTGGCCGAGATCCGCAAGACCTTCCTGGACTTCTTCGCCGCCAAGGGCCACACCGTGGTCGCGTCCAGCCCGCTGGTGCCCGGCAACGACCCGACACTGATGTTCACCAACAGCGGCATGGTGCAGTTCAAGGACGTGTTCCTGGGCACCGACAAGCGCAGCTACGTGCGCGCCGCTTCCGTGCAGGCCTGCCTGCGCGCCGGTGGCAAGCACAACGACCTGGAAAACGTGGGCTACACCGCCCGCCACCACACCTTCTTCGAGATGCTGGGCAACTGGTCCTTCGGCGACTACTTCAAGCGCGAATCGCTGAAATGGGCCTGGGAACTGCTGACCGAGGTCTACCAGCTGCCGGCCGAGCGCCTGCTCGCCACCGTGTACGCCGAGGACGACGAGGCCTACGACATCTGGACCCAGGAAATCGGCCTGCCGCCCGAGCGCGTCATCCGCATTGGCGACAACAAAGGCGGCCGCTACAAGTCCGACAACTTCTGGATGATGGCCGACACCGGCCCCTGCGGCCCGTGCTCGGAAATTTTCTACGACCACGGCGACCACATCCCCGGCGGCCCCCCGGGCAGCCCGGAAGAAGACGGCGACCGCTTCATCGAGATCTGGAACAACGTGTTCATGCAGTTCGAGATGCACGAAGACGGCTCCGTCACCCCGTTGCCCGCCCCCTGCGTGGACACCGGCATGGGCCTGGAGCGCCTGGCGGCCATCCTGCAGCACGTGCACAGCAACTACGAAATCGACATCTTCGACGCGCTCATCCAGGCCGCCGCCCGCGAAACCGGCTGCAGCGACCTGGCCAACCCGTCGCTGAAGGTGATCGCCGACCACATCCGCGCCACCGCCTTCCTGATCAGCGACGGCGTGATTCCGTCGAACGAAGGCCGCGGCTACGTGCAGCGCCGCATCGTGCGCCGCGCCATCCGCCACGGCTACAAGCTGGGGCGCAAGGCACCGTTCTTCCACAAGCTGGTGCCCGACCTGGTGCGCCTGATGGGCGCGGCCTACCCGAACCTGGCGGCACAAGCCCAGCGCATCACCGAGGTGCTGAAGGCCGAGGAAGAGCGCTTTTACGAGACGCTGGAAAACGGCATGCAGATCCTGGACGCCGCGCTGGCCGACGGCGCGAAGGTGCTGCCCGGCGACGTGGCCTTCAAGCTGCACGACACCTACGGCTTCCCGCTCGACTTGTCGGCCGACGTGTGCCGCGAGCGCGGCCTGGGCGTGGACGAGGCCGGCTTCAAAGCCGCCATGGAAAAGCAAAAAGCCCAGGCCCGCGCCGCCGGCAAGTTCAAAATGGACAAGGCGCTGGACTACACCGGTGCCGGCAACACCTTCGTCGGTTACGAGCAGCTGGCCACCCAGGCCAAGGTGCTGGCCCTGTACGTGGACGGCACCCCGGTGGCCGAACTGAAGCACGGCCAGACCGGTGTGGTGGTGCTGGACACCACGCCCTTCTACGCCGAAAGCGGCGGCCAGGTGGGCGACCAAGGCGCGCTGACCAGCGGCTCGGCCCGCTTCGCGGTCGAAGACACCCTGAAGATCAAGGCCGATGTCTTCGGCCACCACGGCGTGCTGGAACAAGGCACCCTGGCCGTGGGCGACCACGTGGCCGCCGAGGTGGACACCGCCCTGCGCGCCGCCACCGTGCGCAACCACAGCGCCACCCACCTGATGCACAAGGCCCTGCGCGAAGTGCTGGGCGGCCACGTGCAGCAAAAAGGCTCGCTGGTCAACGCCGAGCGCACCCGCTTCGACTTTGCCCACAACGCCCCGGTGACCGACGCCGAAATCCGCCAGATCGAGGCCATCGTCAACGCCGAAATCCTGGCCAACAGCGCCACCGATGCGCGGGTGATGGACATCGAAAGCGCCCAGAAGACCGGCGCCATGATGCTGTTCGGTGAGAAATACGGTGAAACGGTGCGGGTACTCGACATCGGCTCCAGCCGCGAACTGTGCGGTGGCACCCACGTGCAGCGCACCGGCGACATCGGCCTGTTCAAGGTGGTGGCCGAAGGCGGCGTGGCCGCCGGTGTGCGCCGCATCGAGGCGGTGACCGGCGCCAACGCGCTGGCTTACCTGCAGCAGCTGGAAAGTACCGTGGGCGAAGCCGCCGGTGCCCTCAAAGCCCCCACCGCCGAGCTGACCGCCCGTGTCGCGCAGACGCTGGAGCAGATCAAGGCGCTGGAAAAGGAAGTGGCTGCCTTGAAAGGCAAGCTGGCCTCGGCCCAAGGCGACGAACTGCTGGGCCAGGCCGTGGACGTGAAGGGCCTGAAGGTGCTGGCCGCGAAGCTGGACGGTGCCGATGCCAAGGTGCTGCGCGACACCATGGACAAGCTCAAAGACAAGCTGAAAACCGCCGCCATCGTGCTGGCCGCCGTGGACGGTGGCAAGGTGCAGATCGCCGCCGGCGTGACCGCCGACAGCGTGGGCAAGCTCAAGGCCGGCGAGCTGGTGAACTTTGTGGCCCAGCAGGTGGGCGGCAAGGGCGGCGGCAAGCCCGACATGGCCATGGCCGGCGGCACCGATGCCGCAGGCCTGCCCCAGGCCCTGGCCAGCGTTCAGGCGTGGGTGACCGAGCGGGTGTGACCGCCGCAGCCTTCCCTGGCTGAATGGGAAAGCCGCAACGTCTGAGCGTTGCGGCTTTTTTTGTGGCGGCCCGGGTGGCGTGCAGGCACAGCTTGCAGGCCAGTGCCCATGGGCCCGTTCAATCCTTCCGCCGCACCCACCGCCCCAGCGGTGCCTCCACCCAGCGTTCGAACGCCCCGCCGAGCAGCACGCTCATGCCCCACACCGCCAGGAACAACGCCACCCCGGCTGCTGGGCCGCTCAGCCCCAGGGCCGCGAACAGCGCATTGCCCAGCAGCAGCACCGGAAAGTGCACCAGGAACAAGGCGTACGACGAGCGCCCCAACGCGTGCAGCGCCGCGCCCAGGCCGCAGGGCAAGGGCAGGCGCCAGGTCCAACGCTGCGCGGTGGCCAGCCAGAGGGCCACGGCCAGCGCCAGGGCGATGCGGTGTCGGAATTCCAGCAGCAGGGCCAGCGTGCCCAGCACGACCAGGCCGGCGAGCCACGCACCCCGGGCCCACGCCTGTGGCCATTGCCCGGACCAGCGCGCCATCACCCCCAGCCCGTAGGCCCCGAAGAAGTAGATCGACCAGTCGTCCAGCCCCGGGGCGCGGTTCCACCACAGCAGGGAGGCGGCCGCCACCCCCAGCACCAGCGCCTGTGCCGTGCGCGCTTGCCCGCCGCGTTGCCCCAACCACAGCAGCAAGGCCAGCAGCGCGTGCAGTTGGAAGTCGATGGCCACGTACCAGATGCCGGCCGACAGGGCTTCCACCCCCATCACCTCCTGCAGCAGCAGGGCGTGGGCCAGCCATTCGTCCAGCGAGGGGTGCTCGGGCACCAGGTCGGCGCTCAGCCAGGGGCGGGACACGGCCGCGGCCGCCATGGCCAGCGCCAGCGCCACCAGGAACGGCGGGGCCAGCCGCAGGTAGCGCCGCCACAGGCTGAGCCCCAGGGCCGACACACCGCCCGCCATGGCCGGCATCAGGCTGGGCACGGCCAGGTAGCCGCCCAGCACCAGAAACACCTGCACCGCCATGCGGCCGTAGCCGTAGAGCCAGTCCATCAGGGCCGGGGCGGCGTGTTCCATGGCCTCGGCCACCGGCCCGTAGGCCGACAGGTGGTGCAACACGATGGTTTGCGACGCCAGCACCTTGAGCGCGTCGATGCCGGGTTGGCGGGCGGTGGTCACGGTGCGTCCGGCCAGCGCAGGCAACGCGCGCTCTCGAAGCGCCGGGGCGCGCCGGTCACCGGGTCGGTGAAGGCGATGGCCTGGGCCAGCAGGCGCAGCGGGTTGGTAAAGTCTTCGGCCTCGCCCGGTGCGCGCCGCACCACCGGGTAGAACTGGTCGCCCGCCATCGGCAGGCCCAGGCCGTTCAGGTGCACGCGCAACTGGTGGCGTTTGCCGCTCACGGGTTCCAGCCGGTAGCGCGCCCACGGGCCGCGCTGCTCCAGCAGGTGGATGTGGGTTTCGCTGTTGTCGGGCAGGCCTTCGTGCGGCGCGGCTTCGCGCATTTTGTAGAAGGCGTCCTCGCACTCCAGGATGTGGCTGCGGCGCGTCTGCGGCCAGGCCAGGTGCGGCGCAGCGGGGGCGATGGCTTCGTAGGTTTTGGCTATGTGCCGTTCGCGGAACAGGCGCTGGTAGGCGTCGCGGTCTTGCGGGCGCACGCTGAACACCACCAGCCCGGCGGTTTCGCGGTCGATGCGGTGCAGCGGGCTGAGGTTGGGCAGGTTCAGCCGTCTTTTCAGGCGCACCAGCAGGCTCTGCTGCACGTAGCGCCCACCGGGAGTGACGGGCAGAAAGTGCGGTTTGTCGGCCACCACCAGGTGTTCGTCCTGGAACACCACCGTTTCCTCGAACGGAATGACCGGCTCCTGCGGCAGCGCGCGCCAGTAGTACACGCGGGCGCCGTTCTCGTAAGGGGCTTCGGGTGGCAAGGGCAAGCCGTCGTCGCCCACCACCTCGCCGGCTTGCATGCGCTGCAGCCATTCGGTGCGCGGCACGCGCGGCAGGCGCTCGGCCAGAAAGTCCAGCAGCGTGGGCCAGGGCGCCACGCGCATGCGCGGCAGCGCCACGCAACTGGGCGAGACCCCGTCGCGCATGGGGATGGACGCGTTTTTGGGCACGTGGGCCATGGTGGCTTTTGGGGGCGCGGTCAGCGCAGGAAGCGGGCGCGCACCCGCAGGTCCGGCCCCACGGGCGTCACCTCGTGGAAAGCCAGCTTGGGCCCTTGGTCCAGTTCGGTGAACGGGCCGATGTTCGCCAGCCCGGCGCCGGGGCCCAGCAATTGCGGCGCCAGGTAGAGCAGCAGTTCGTCCACCAGCCCTTCGCGCAGAAAGGAGCCGTTGAGCTTGTGGCCGGCCTCCAGGTGCAGTTCGTTCACGCCACGCCGGGCCAGGTCGGCCAGCATGGCGGCCAGGTCCACCTTGGCGTGCGCTCCCGCAGCGCCGGGGGCACCGGGACAGTCCACCACGGTGGCGCCTGCTTGCGCCAGCGCGGCGCGCTGGGCGGCGGTGGCGGGCGGGTCGCTGGCGGTGTAGATCAACACCTCGCCCGGCGGCGGCAGAATGCGCGCGGCTGGCGCGATCTCCAGCCGGGAGTCCACCACCACCCGCAGCGGCTGGCGCGGGGTGGGCACCAGCCGCACATCGAGCCGGGGGTCGTCTTCCAGCACGGTGCCGATGCCCGTCAGCACGGCCGATGCGCGCCGGCGCCAGGCGTGGCCATCGGTGCGGGCGGCTTCACTGGTGATCCACTGGCTCACGCCGTTGGCCAGCGCGGTGGTGCCGTCGAGCGACGCCGCAATTTTCAGGCGCACCCAGGGCCGGCCGCGTTCCATGCGGCTCAAAAAGCCGATGTTCAGCTCGCGGCTGGCCACGGCCAGGGGGTGTTGCGGGTCCAGCAGGTGCACGTCAATGCCAGCGGCGCGCAGCCGCGCCAGCCCTTGGCCGCCCACCAGCGGGTTGGGGTCGGGCAGGGCCACGACCACACGCCCCACCTGGGCGGCGATCAGCGCGTCGCAGCAGGGCGGGGTGCGGCCGTGGTGGCTGCAGGGTTCCAGCGTGACCAGGGCGGTGGCCCCACGCAGGTCGGCCCCAGAGGCCTGGGCGGCGCGCAGCGCCACCACTTCGGCGTGTGCGCCACCGGCTGCTTGGGTGTGCCCCTCAAACACCTGCCCGTTGCGGGTGACCAGCCGGCACGCCACCCGCGGGTTCGGGTCGGACAGGCCGATGGCCTGGGCCGCCAACGCGTCCAGGCCGTCCAGCCACTCGGGCGGGCAGGGGGCGGGGGAGGGGGCGTTCATGTCAGCGCGCCGTGCGGCCGGGGGCGGCGCGGTTCAGGCCGGGCGGCGGAACACCAGGTCCCACACGCCGTGGCCCAGGCGCAGGCCCCGGTTCTCGAACTTGGTCAGCGGCCGGTACTCGGGCTTGGGTGCGTAGCCGCCCAGGCCGGCGTCGGTGGCGGTGTTGGCCAGCAGCGGCTCGGCGGTCAGCACCTCCAACATCTGCTCGGCGTAGGGCTGCCAGTCGGTGGCGCAATGGATGTAACCACCGGGCTTGAGCCGGCTCACCAGCTTGGCCACCAGCGGCGGCTGGATCAGGCGGCGCTTGTTGTGCTTCTTTTTGTGCCAGGGGTCGGGGAAGAAGATGTGCACCCCGTCCAGCGTACCCTCGGGCAGCATGTGGTCCAGCACCTCCACCGCGTCGTGCTGCAGGATGCGGATGTTGGCAATCGCCTGCTCGCCGATGCGTTTGAGCAGCGCGCCCACGCCGGGCTCGTGCACTTCGCAGCACAGGAAGTTCTCGTCCGGGCGCACCCGGGCGATGTGCGCCGTGGCTTCGCCCATGCCAAAGCCAATTTCCAGAATCAGCGGCGCGCTGCGGCCGAAGGCGGCGGGTGCGTCCAGCGCCTGCGGCGCGTAAGGCAGCAGAAAACGCGGCCCCAGGTCGGCAAAGGCCTTGGCCTGGCCGGTGGTGGTGCGGCCCGCGCGCTTGACGAAGCTCTTGATGGTTTTGGGGTGCGGCACGCCCTGGGGCGCACCGGCCGCGTCGGCGGGCGGCTGGTGGGGGGCGGTGTCGCCCGGGGTGGGGGATGGGGTAGCGTTCACAGCCCGGCATTGTAGGCACCCGGGCCGTTGCTGGCCATGTGCCGGCTGGCCACCATGGCGGCGCACGCGGGCGGCGCGGGGGTCAGGTCAGCGCCGCCCGCCGGGCCCAGTGCTCGGTCCAGGCGGCCAGCGCCGCTTCCACCGGGCCGTGCTGGGCGGGCAGGTGCAGCGCCCGGGCGGCGGCGTTCAGGGCGGCCAGCGGGTCGCGCACGTCCAGCGGCGGGGCGCCGTGTTGCTTCGAGAGTTTTTCGCCGTCCGCACCGCGCACCAGCGGGGTGTGGCGGTAGCGCGGCGTGGGCAGGCCCAGCGCCCGCTGCAGCAGGATTTGCCGTGCGGTGTTGTCGGCCAGGTCCTCGCCACGCACCACATGGGTGATGCCCTGGTCCGCATCGTCCACCACCACCGCCAGCTGGTAGGCCCACAGGCCGTCGGCGCGGCGCAGCACGAAGTCGCCCACGGCCTGGGCCACGTCCTGGTGCTGCGCGCCCAGGCGCGCGTCGTGCCAGCGCAGGGGCGTGGCGCTGCCGGTGGCGGCCAAGGCCGCCGGCACGTGCAGCCGCCAGGCGCGCGCGGGGCGGCCCTGCAGCCCGCCGCGTTCCGGGCGGCAGGTGCCGGGGTAGGGCCGTTCCACGTGCCGTTCGTGCGCCCAGCCCTGGGCCGCCAGCGCCTGTGCAATGTCCTTGCGGGTGCAGGCGCAGGGGTAGGCCAGCCCCGCAGCCACCAGTCGGTCCAGCGCGGCCTGGTACAGCGCGCCGCGCCGCGATTGCCAGCACACCGGCCCGTCGGGGTGCAGGCCCAGCGCGGCCAGTTGCTGCAGGATCTGCGCGTCGGCCCCCGGCACGCAGCGGCCCGCGTCCACGTCCTCGATGCGCACCCGCCAGACGCCGTGGTGGGCGCGGGCGTCCAGCCAGCTGGCCAGCGCCGCCACCAGCGAGCCCGCGTGCAAGGGCCCGGTGGGCGAGGGCGCGAAGCGCCCGTGGTAGCCGGCGGGCCGCGCCGTCATGCCATGGCGAGTGCCAGTTCCAGGCCCGACACGAAAGCGTTTTCCACCCGGTACCCCAGGCACCAGTCGCCGCACAGGCCCAGGCCCTGGCGCGCGTCCCACAAGAAGGGCAGGCCCAGCGGGGTTTGCGTTTGCGCGTAGCGCCAGCGGTGCACCGCGGCGTGCCCGGGCTGGGCGCGGATGCCGGTGATCTCGGCAAAACCCTTGAGCAGTTTGGCCGTCACGCGCTCGGCGTCGTCTTCCAGGTGTTCGGCCGACCAGGCCGGGCTGGCCTGGACCGTCCAGCGCTCCACCGGGCTGCGGCCGGGTTTGCTGGTTTCCCGCGCCAGCCAGCGGATGCGGTGGTGGTCGCCGCGCGCGGCGTGCCAGCGCGGCCCAAAGCCCGCGGCACCGGCCTGCGTCGCCTGGGGAAAGGCGACCATCAGCGTCCAGCAGGGGGCCACCGCCACCGCGTCCAGCTGGGTCTGCCAGGCTGGGGCCAGGCCGCTGTCGCGCAGCAGCGCCTGGGCCTGGGGGTGCGGCACGGCCAGCACCACCTGGTCAAAGCCGCCATGCACCTGCTGGGCGCCTTGCGGGCCTTGGGTGCGCAGCTGCCAGCGCAGGGGCGAGACGGCGTCGGCCTCCAGCCGCGTGACCTGGGTTTCGAGCACGGTCTGGGCGTTCAGGCTGCCGTCGGCCAGGGGCGCGGCCCAGGTTTTCACCAGTGCGTTCATGCCGGGGGTGGCCACCCAGTGGGCCTCGCGCGGGGGTGGGGCGCTGGCCATGGTCTGGCCCAGGTGGTCCAGCACGCGCACGGTGTTCACCCGCCACGGGGCGGTCAGGCCGGGCACCGTGTCCAGCGCCTGCTGGAAGCGCGGGTCGCGCACGGTGAAGAACTGGGCGCCGTGGTCGAAGCCGCCGAAGTCGCTGCGGCGGGTGGCCATGCGACCGCCGGCGCCCCGGCTTTTCTCGAACAGGGTGACGCGGTGGCCGGCCTGCACCAGGGTGCGGGCGCAGGCCACGCCGGCCATGCCGGCCCCGACGACGGCGATGTGGCGGGGTTCAGCAGGGGAGGCGCTGGGAGCGGTGCGGCGGCGCGGTGCGGGCATGGTGGGGGTCTCCAGGGCGGTGTGTGCAGCCACTGTACCAGCCCTGCGGGCCTCAGCGGGCGTGGTGGTTGTGCAGCAGGGCGTGTCGGGTGGCGGGTCGGGCCAGCTGGGCGGTCCACCAGGCCAGGGCGCGGCCCGCTTGGCCGCTGCCGCGGCGCCCACCGGGGGCCGCGTGGCCGCGCCAGGCGTAGCTGGGGCGGTACAGGCGCGCCGGCAGCGTGGTGGCCTTCACCACCAGCCGGCCCGCGTCCACAAACGGTTGCACCAGCGGCAGCGGCAGCGAGCCGCAACCCAGGCCGCGCAGTTGCGCCTCCAGCTTGTGCTGCATTGTGGGCACGGTCAGCACGTCCTGGCCGGGCAGCAGGCCAAAGGTCAGGCCGCTGCCGCGCTGGGTCGAATCGGCCACCGCCACCACCCGGTGGGGTTGCAGGTCGGCGGGGGTCAGCGCTTCGGTGGCCTGGGCCAGCGGGTGGTGCGGCGCCACCACAAACACGAATTGCACCTCGCCCAGCGGCGCGCTGTGCAGACCCTGGGCGTTCACGCTGTCCAGCGTCACCCCCAGCGCCAGGTCGGCCTGGCCGGTCAGCAGCGTCTCCAGCGTCCCCGACAGGGTTTCGGCCCGCAGCCGCAGCCGGGTGGGCGCACCCAGTTCGTAAAACGCCTCGCACAGCTCGAACAGGGTGGTGCGCGAGACGATGGCGTCGGCGGTGATGGTCAGCTGCGGCTCCCAGCCGGTGGCGATGCGCTTGACGCGCTGGGCCACCGCGTCCAGTTCCAGCAGCAGGTGCTCGCTCACGCGCAGCAGCTCGGCGCCGGCGGGGGTGAGCTGGGCGCGGCGCGCGTGGCGGTCGAACAGCAACACGTCCAGCGCCTCCTCCACCTGGCGCACCCGGTAGGTCAGGGCGCTGGGCACCAGGCCCAGTTCGCGCGCGGCCGCGGCCATGCTGCCGGCGCGTGCCACGGTGCCGATCAGGGTGAGGTTTTCGGGTGACAGGGCGGCGCGCTGTTTTTGCATGCAAGGGTCTGGAGTGTTCAGTATTTTTGAATCATGCCAGCAAACCGCTGCGCCGTCACCCCGGCCGCCGCGGGCTACAGTGGAGTCCTCGCCACCCCACACCGGAGACCGCCATGATGCAACTGCGCCGCTCGCAAGAGCGTGGCCACGCCGACCACGGTTGGTTGCAAAGCCACCATTCCTTTTCCTTCGCCGACTACTTCGACCCCGCCTTCATGGGCTGGGGCAACCTGCGCGTCATCAACGAAGACCGCATCGCTCCGGGCACCGGCTTTGGCACCCACGGCCACCGCGACATGGAAATCGTCAGCTACGTGCTGGCCGGCAACCTGGCCCACCGCGACAGCCTGGGCAACGTGCAGGGCATCCCCCCCGGCGAGGTGCAGCGCATGAGCGCCGGCCGTGGCGTGACGCACAGCGAGTTCAACCACGCCCCGAACCAGACCACGCATTTCCTGCAGATCTGGATCGAACCGAGCGAGCGCGGCATCGACCCCGGCTACGAGCAAAAAGCCTTTGCCGAGGCCGACAAACGCGGCCGCCTGCGCCTGGTGGCCGCGCCCGACGGCGCCGACGGCGCGGTGACCCTGCACGCCGATGCGCGCCTGTACGCCGGCCTGTTCGACGGCCCGGAAACCGCCGAACTGGCCCTGGATCCGGCCCGCAAGGCCTACGTGCACCTGGTGCGCGGCCGCCTGCGCGCCAACGGCCAGCCGCTGAGCGCTGGCGATGCGCTGATGCTCCAGGACGAATCGTCCCTGCGGCTCGACCAGGGCTGTGAGGCCGAAGTGCTGGTGTTCGACCTGGCCCCCTGAATTTTTCACCCCCTCGGCCCGCCCGGGCCCTTCCCTTGCAGGAGTTGTTTCCATGACCCAAGTCGTTGTTGTTTACCATTCCGGCTACGGCCACACCCAGCGCGTGGCCCAGCTCGTGGCCGAAGGCGCCCAAGCCGAGCTGCTGCCCATCGACGCCGACGGCAACCTGCCCGACGGCGGCTGGGACACGCTGAACGCGGCCGACGCCATCATTTTCGGCACCCCCACCTACATGGGCGGCCCGAGCTGGCAGTTCAAGAAGTTTGCCGACGCGTCGTCCAAGGCCTGGTTCGGTCGCGCCTGGCAGGACAAGGTGTTCGGCGGTTTCACCAACAGCGCCAGCCTGAACGGCGACAAGGGCGCCACGCTGATCCAGCTCCAGACCCTGGCGTCGCAACACGGTGGGCTGTGGGTCAGCCTGGGGCTGCTGCCGGCCAACACCCTGGCCGCCACCCGCCAAGACGTCAACAACCTGGGCGGCTCGGTCGGCCTGTTGGTGCAGTCGCCGTCCGACGCCGGCGCCGACAAAATCCCCCAAGGCGACCTGGACACCGCCCGCCTGTACGGCGCGCGGGTGGCCGCGGTGGCGGCCAAGTTGCGCGGCTGACCTGACCTAGGCTGGGCCGCGGTGATGCGTCTCGTGCCCGGCGACGGGGTCGCCCCGGGCTTGGCCTGCCGGCCCCCTGCGCCAGGGGGGGCCTCTACAATCCCCGGATGTTTGTCCACCTGCGCCTGCACACCGAATTTTCCGTGGTCGATGGGACCACCCGCGTTGACGAAACGGTGGAGGCCGCCGCGGCCGATGGCCAGCCGGCCCTGGCCATCACCGACCTGAGCAACCTCTTCGGCGCGGTCAAGTTCTACAAGGCCGCGCGCGGCGCCGGCGTCAAGCCGGTGATCGGTGCCGAGGTGTTTGTGCAGGGCCTGGGCGGCGAGGTCGCCCCCGGCGCGTCGGTGCAGGCGCAGAGCCTGCCGCGCCTGCTGCTGCTGGTGCAAAGCCACCCGGGCTACCTCAACCTGTGCGAGCTGCTGGCGCGCGCCTGGACGCGCAACGTGGTGCGCGACCAGGCCGGCGTCAAGTGGGAGTGGTTGCAGGAGCTGAACGACGGGCTGATCGTGCTGTCCGGCGCCCACAGCGGCCCGGTGGGCCAGGCCCTGCTGGCCGGCGACGAGGCCAAGGCCGCCGACCTGGCGCTGCAACTGGCCGGCGCCTTTCCGCACCGTTTCTACATCGAACTGCAACGTGCCGGCCGCCCCGATGACGAACGCCACGTGGCCGCCGCCGTGCCCCTGGCCGCTCGGCTCAAGCTGCCGGTGGTGGCCACCCACCCGGTGCAGTTCCTGGGCCCGGACGACTACGAAGCCCACGAAGCACGTGTCTGTATCGCCGAAGGCGAAATCCTGGGCAACCACCGCCGGGTGCGCAAGTTCACCCGCGACCAGTATTTCAAGTCGTCCGAAGAAATGGCCGCGCTGTTCGCCGATGTGCCCAGTGCCCTGGCCAACACGGTGGAAATCGCCAAGCGCTGCAACCTCACGCTCACGCTGGGCAAGCCGCAGTTGCCCAACTTCCCCATTCCGCCGGTCGATGGCGTGGTGATGTCGGTGGAGGACTACTTCCGCCACGTCTCGCACGAGGGATTGAAGGCGCGCCTGATCCACCTCTATCCGGACGAAGCCCAGCGCGAAGCCGAGCGCCCGCGCTACGTGGAACGGCTGGAGTTCGAGCTCAACACCATCCTCAAGATGGGCTTCCCGGGCTACTTCCTCATCGTGGGCGACTTCATCCAGTGGGCCAAGGAAAACGGCTGCCCGGTGGGGCCGGGCCGGGGTTCCGGCGCCGGTTCGCTGGTGGCCTACGCGCTGCTCATCACCGACCTGGACCCGCTGCAGTACAACCTGCTGTTCGAGCGCTTCCTGAACCCGGAGCGGGTGTCCATGCCCGACTTCGACATCGACTTCTGCCAGACCAACCGCGACCGCGTCATCGATTACGTCAAGGACAAGTACGGCAAGGACGCGGTGAGCCAGATCGCCACCTTCGGCACCATGGCGGCGCGTGCGGCCATCCGCGACGTGGGCCGGGTGCTGGACTTTGCCTACGGCTTCTGCGACGGCATTTCCAAGCTCATTCCCAACAAGCCGGGCATGAGCGTGACGCTGCAGTACCCGCCCGACCCGCCCAAGCCCGGCGACAAGAACAACTACGCGATCGCCATGGAGCCGGTACTGGCCGAGCGCATCCAGAAAGAGGAAGAGGTCAAGCAGCTGATCGAGCTGGCGCAGAAGCTCGAAGGCATGACGCGCAACATCGGCATGCACGCCGGGGGGGTGCTGATCGCGCCCGGCAAGCTGACGGATTTCTGCCCGCTGTACCAGCAGCCAGGCAGCGAATCGGCCGTCAGCCAGTACGACAAAGACGACGTGGAGGCCGTGGGCCTGGTGAAGTTCGACTTCCTGGGCCTGGCCACGCTGACCATTCTGGAACTGGCCAAAGAATTCATTCTGCGGCGCCACCCCAGCCAGGCCGGCTTTGCGTTCGAGAACATCCCGCTCGACGACAAAGCCACCTACAAACTGTTTCAGGACGGCAAGACCGAAGCGGTGTTCCAGTTTGAAAGCCGCGGCATGCAGGGCATGCTGCGCGACGCCAAGCCCACCCGGCTGGAAGACCTGATCGCCCTGAACGCGCTGTACCGCCCGGGCCCGATGGACCTGATCCCCAGCTTCGTGGCGCGCAAACACGGCCGCGAAGAAGTGGAGTACCCGCACCCGGCGGTGGCCGACATGCTGTCCGAGACCTACGGCATCATGGTCTACCAGGAGCAGGTGATGCAGACCGCGCAGATCCTGGGCGGCTACAGCCTGGGTGGCGCCGACCTGCTGCGCCGCGCCATGGGCAAGAAAAAGGCCGAGGAAATGGCCGAGCACCGCGAGAAGTTCCGCGCCGGTGCCCTGGCCACCCACGGCATCGGCCAAGACAAGGCCGACGAGGTCTTCGACCTGATGGAAAAGTTCGCGGGCTACGGCTTCAACAAGTCGCACGCCGCCGCCTACTCGCTGCTGGCCTACCACACCGGCTGGCTCAAGGTCCATTTCACGGCGGAGTTCTTCTGCGCCAACATGACCATCGAAATGGACGACACCGACAAGCTCAAGGTGTTGTTCGAGGACGCGCTCAAGTTCGGCATCACCTTCGAGGCGCCCGACGTGAACCGCGGCACCTACCGCTTCGAGCCGGTCAGCGACAAGGTCATCCGCTACGGCCTGGGCGCCGTCAAGGGCACCGGCCAGCAGGCCATTGAAGCCATCGTGGCGGCCCGCGAGGGCAAGGGCGTGGGCCCGGCCGGCGACACCGTGGGCCCGTTCAAGAGCCTGTTCGACTTCTGCAACCGGGTGGACCGCAGCCGCCTGAACAAGCGCACGGTGGAGGCACTGATCAAGGCCGGCGCCTTCGACCATTTCGACCTCAACCGCGCGGCGCTGCTGGCCTCGGTGGAGCGGGCCTTCGACTACGCCAACGCCCAGCAGGCCAACGCCAACCAGGGCGGCCTGTTCGACATGTTCGGTGCCGACGACCACGGCGCCAGCACCCAGGAACCCGACCTGGTGGACATGCTGCCCTGGGGCATCAAGGAACGCCTGACGCACGAGAAAACCGCCATCGGCTTCTACCTCAGCGGCCACCTGTTCGACGAGGTGGAGCGCGAGGTGCGCCGCTTCGCCCGCACCCCCATCGGTGACGTGGTGGACAGCCGCGACCCGGTGCTGCTCGCCGGCATCGTCACCGACCTGCGCATCATCAATGGCCAGCGCGGCAAGGTCGCCATTTTCAAGCTGGACGACAAGACCGGCACGCTGGAAGCCACCGCCGATGAAGCCCTCATCAACCAGCACAAAAACCTGCTGAAGGACGACGAACTGGTGCTGGCCCAGGTGCTGGCGCAGCCGGACCGCTTCTCGGGCGGCTTGCGGCTCAAGGTGCAGCAATTGTGGGATTTGGGCGCGGCGCGTTGCCGCTTTGGCAAATACCTGCGCGTGGCGGTCAATGGCCAGGCGCCCGACGTGGCGGCGCTGTTGCGCGAGTTCCCGGCCAAGCGCGAGATGAGCGAGCAGGGCGAACTGGTGCGCGGCCTGCCGGTGCGCCTGCAGGTGCTGCGCGGGACCGCGCGCTGCGACATCCAGCTGGGCGAGCAGGCGCTGGTGTTCCCGTCGGACGCGGCCCTGGCCGCCTGGAAGGCCCAGGCCCACGAGCGCCGCGCCGAAATCGTGTTCGACTGACCCCGCGCCCGAGCGGTTGTTCAGTCCTGCGGCCGGAAGCCCAGGATCAGCGTGCCGGGCACCCGGCCGTTCTCGTCCTGCGGCAGTTTGCCGGTGCGTTCCACCGCGCGCAGCACCGCGTTGTCCCACGCCGGGTGGCCGCTGGACTGCAGCAAGCGGCTGCCCACGATGGTGCCGTCGGGCAGGGTTCTGACCTCCACCTCGGCACGCGGGTTGCCGGCCACGGCGTCGGCGAAGACGATGTTGGGGCGGATGCGTGCCACCAGCTTGCCCGCGTAGCCGGCCGACGGCCCGCTGGACTGCTGGGCCGTGCCGCGCGCACCCGCCGACCCGGTGGCCCCGGCCTGCCCCATCATGCGGGCCAGGTTTTTCTGGCGTTCGGCCTCCAGCAAGGCGTCTTGTTTGGCGGCCTCGGCCTTGGCGCGCGCCGCTTTGTCGCGCGCCAGCTGGGCGGCTTTTTCTTGGTCTGCCTTGGCTTGGGCCGCCCGCTCCTGGGCCTGCCGCTCCCGGCGTTCCTGCTCCCGCCGTTTGTGTTCCGCCTCACGCGCCAGCGCCTGTTGCCGGGCTTGCTCCTCGCGCGCCTTTTTCTGTTGTTGGGCCAGGGCGATGTCGGCGTCGCGCCGCGCCTGCGACACGTCGGGCGGGGGCGGTTCGGCGGGCCGCGGCTTGGGGGCGGGGGCCGGCGCAGGCGTCGGTTCCGGCGCCACCAGCTTGGGCGCCGCCACCTGCGGCAGGCGCGACCACAGCTCGGCCTCGGCCACCACCACCGTGTCGGTCTGCCAGCCCACACCCCAGGTCAGGGCCAGCACCAGCAGCGCGTGCACGCCCAGAGCCCAGCCCAGCGGGCCGCGCCAGCGGCCGCCGTCGGGCGGGTTCAGGTCCAGGGTGTCGGCGGTGGCCTGCATCGCCTGGGGTCAGCGGCCGGGTTGCACCGACAGGCCCACGCGGGCCACGCCGGCCACCTGCAAGGCGTTCATGGCCTGCACCACCACCTCGTACTGCACCGCCTTGTCGGCGCTGATGATGACCGGTGCCGGGCCTTCGCCCGCGGCTGGGGTGCCTTGCAGCGCTTGCACCCGGCCCACCAGGTTGGCCGCGGTCACCGGCTCGCCCGGGCCGGGGCTGCCCCCTTCCTTCACCGCGGTCCGGCCTTCCTTGTCGATCAGCACCTCGACAAAGCGCTTGGGCGGCGCCGCGCTCTTGCCCACGCTGGGCAGCTCGATCTGGCTCGGTGCGAGCATCGGCGCAGTCACCATGAAGATGATCAGCAGCACCAGCATCACGTCAATGAACGGCACCATGTTGATGTCGTTCATCGTGCGGCGGCCTTTGCCGCGAGAGGCGAGGGCGGGCATGGCGGCGTTCCGGTCAGCGGCCGGCCGGGGCCAGGCCGGCGGGCGCACCCGCGGCCCCGACGTTGCGGTGCAGGATGTTGGAGAACTCTTCCATGAAGGTCTCCAGCCGGTTGGCCACGCGGTCGATGTCGTGGGTGAAGCGGTTGTAGGCCACCACCGCCGGAATCGCCGCGAACAGACCGATGGCCGTGGCCACCAGCGCCTCGGCGATGCCGGGGGCCACCGTGGCCAGGGTCACCTGCGTCAGCGCCGCCAGGCCGGTGAAGGCGTGCATGATGCCCCAGACCGTGCCGAACAGCCCGACGTAGGGCGACACCGAGCCGACCGAGCCGAGGAAGGAGAGGTTGACCTCCAGCGCGTCCACCTCGCGCTGGTAGCTCGCGCGCATGGCGCGCCGCGCGCCGTCGAGCAGTGCGTCCGGCTGGGTGATGCGGCGCTCGCGCAGCTTCTGGAACTCGCGCATGCCGCTGGCGAAAATCCGCTCCATCGGGCTGCCGGCCTGGGCGTTGCGGCTGGCCGCGTCGTACAGGTCGTTCAGGTTGGCGCCCGACCAGAAGTCGCGCTCGAAGGTCTCGGTCAGGCCGTTCACGCGCTTGAGGGCGACCACCTTGCGGAAGATCGCGGCCCAGCTGATGACCGACACCGTTATCAGCAGGGCCACCACGGCCTGCACCACCCAACTGGCGTTGAGCATCAGCGAGACGATGGAAAAGTCGTGGGTCATGGGGGCGTCAGGGCGTGGAGGATGGAATCGGGGATGCGGCCGGGCCGCAGGCGGGCGGCGTCCACCCAGCCGATGCGGATCGTGCCTTCGCACAGCCGCTGCTCGGGGGCGCCATCGCGCAGCAGCCAGGCCTCCTGTTGCAGTGTCATGGAGGCGCGGCCAAGTTCCGTCACCCGGGCGCTGACTTGCAACAAATCGTCCAGCCGCGCCGGGCGGTGGTAGCGCAGCTCGGTGCCGGTGACCACGAACATGCCGCCGGTGGTGTCGCGCAGCCGCTGCTGCTCCACCCCCAGGCTGCGCAGCCACTCGGTGCGGGCGCGCTCAAAAAACTTCAGGTAGTTGGCGTAGAAGACGATGCCGCCCGCATCCGTGTCTTCCCAATACACCCGCACCGGCCATTGAAACACCTGGGTGCTCCCCTCAGGCGTCGGCGGCCGGCGGCGCATCGGCCGGTGCGCTGGTGGGCACGACCGCCTTGGCCGGCCGGCCGTGGCCGCGCTTCTGGTCGCGCTCCACCTCCAGCGCACGCCACTGCGGCGCCAACTGGTTCAACACGCCGTTGACGTACTTGTGCCCGTCGGTGCCACCGAAAGACTTGGCCAGTTCGATGCACTCGTTGATCACCACCCGCCACGGCACGTCCACGCAGTGGCGGAACTCGTAGGCGCCGATCCACAGCACGCCGCGCTCGATCGGCGAAATCTCGGCCAGCGGGCGGTCCAGGCAGGGGGTGATGGCCGCGTCCAGCTCCACCGCCTCGGCGATGCAGCCGTGCAGCAGCGCGTCGTAGTGGGCGCTGTCGGCCTTGTGGAAACCGCTCAGGTCGCGGGTGAACTGGTCCACGTCTTCGGCCTCGTTGCGGCCGACCAGGTGCTGGTAGAGGGCCTGCAGCGCGAATTCGCGGGCGCGGGTGCGGGCCGACTTGTCGGCGGCCTTGCGCGGACGCTCGGTGCCCGTGGGGGGGGTGGGCTGGCTCATGCGCGGTTCAACCGTTGCAGCAGGCGCGCCATTTCCACCGCCACCTGGGCGGCGTCGCGGCCTTTTTCTTCCTGGCGGGCCACGGCCTGCGGCAGGTTTTCGGTCGTCAGAATGGCGTTGGCCACCGGGATCTGGTGGTCCAGTGCCACCCGGGTCACGCCCGCGGCCGATTCGTTGCACACCAGCTCGAAGTGGTAGGTTTCGCCGCGGATGACGCAGCCCAGCGCGATCAGCGCGTCGAAGCGCTCGCTTTCGGCCATGGCCTGCAGCGCGGTGGGCACCTCCAGCGCGCCGGCCACCTGCACGTGCTCGATGTCGCCGGCCTGCACGCCCAGGGCCTGCAGCTCACCCACGCAGGCCTGCGCCAGGGCGTCGGTGATGCCCTGGTTGAAGCGCGCCTGCACGACGCCGATGCGCAAATTCGTTCCGTCCAGCGCACCGGCGCTGCCCTTGTTGGCACCCAACATCTCAATTTCCTTCGGTTTTGCTCAAAAAGCCGGTCACTTCCAGGCCGTAGCCGGTCATGCTGGGCATGCGCCGCGGCGTGCCCAGCAACTGCATCTTGTGCACGCCGCAGTCGCGCAGGATTTGCGCGCCCACGCCGTAGGTGCGCAGGTCCATGCGGCCGCGCTCCGGCGCTTGCGCCGAGCGGGCGGTGCCCTCGAACTGCGCCAGCAGCTGCTCACCGCTTTCGCCACAGTTCAGCAGCACCACCACGCCGCGGCCCCGGTCGGCCATGTGGCGCAGGCTGGTTTCCAGCGTCCAGGAGTGCATGGCGCGGTCCACCTCCAGCGCGTCCAGCACGCTCAACGGCTCGTGTACCCGCACGCTCACCGTGTCGGTGGCGCCCCAGCTGCCCTTGACCAGGGCCAGGTGCACCGCGCCGCTGGGCTGGTCGCGGTAGGCGTGCGCGGTGAACTCGCCAAACGCCGTCTGCAGCGGGCGCTGGCCCACCTTCTCCACCAGGCTTTCCACCCGGCTGCGGTGTTCGATCAGGTCGGCAATGGTGCCGATCTTCAGGCCGTGCTCGGCGGCGAACAGCTGCAGGTCCGGTAGGCGCGCCATGGTGCCGTCGTCCTTCATGATCTCGCAGATCACCGCCGACGGCGAGCAGCCGGCCATGGCCGCCAGGTCGCAGCCGGCTTCGGTGTGGCCGGCGCGCATCAGCACCCCGCCCTCGACCGCCTGCAGCGGGAAGATGTGACCAGGCTGCACCAGATCGGCGGCTTGGGCGTTGGCGGCCACCGCCACCTGCACGGTGCGGGCGCGGTCGGCGGCCGAAATGCCGGTGGTCACGCCCTCGGCCGCTTCGATGGACACGGTGAAGGCCGTGCCCATTTTGGTGCCGTTGCGCGGCACCATGGGCGGCAGTTGCAGGCGTTCGCAGCGTTCGCGCGTCAGCGTCAGGCAGATCAGGCCGCGGCCAAAGCGCGCCATGAAGTTGATCGCTTCGGGCGTCACGTGGTCGGCGGCGAGCACCAGGTCGCCTTCGTTCTCGCGGTCTTCCTCGTCCACCAGGATGACGATCTTGCCGGCCTTCATGTCGGCAACGATGTCTTCCACGGGCGAGATGGCGACCGGCGCCAGAGGGGTGTTGGGGGTGGTCATGGGAGGTGGGGTTCAGGCGCTGGCCGTCGCGGCGGTGGCCGGGGCGCCCAGCATGCGCTCGACGTAGCGCGCGATCAGGTCGATTTCCAGGTTCACCGGGCTGCCGCTTTGCAGCTGGCCCAGGGCGGTGTGTTCCACCGTGTGCGGGATCAGGTTGATGCTGCATTCGCAGCCTTCGGGCAGGTCTTGCACCCGGTTGACGGTCAGGCTCACGCCGTTGACGGTGATCGAGCCTTTGTAGGCCAGGTACTTGCCCAGGGCGGCGGGCGCCCGCACCCGCAGTTCCCAGCTTTCGCCCACGCGCGCAAAGTGGCTGACGTGCCCGATACCGTCCACGTGGCCCGACACGATGTGCCCGCCCAGGCGGTCGTGGGCGCGCAGCGCCTTTTCCAGGTTCACCGGGCCGGGCTGGTCCAGACCGGCGGTCTTGTCCAGCGATTCGGCCGAGATGTCGATGGTGAAGCGCTGCTGCGCCGGGTCCAGGGTGGTCACGGTCATGCAGGCGCCGTTGAGCGCGATGCTGTCGCCCAGGCCCACGTCGTCGAGGTAGCCGGGCGGCGCCTCCAGGGTCAGGCGTTTGCCGTGTTGCGAAGAAGAACCCAAGGGGTGGACGGCGGCGATGCGCCCCACGCCGGTGATGATGCCGGTGAACATCCCGCTATTGTCGCAGGATTGGCCCGGCCCCGGGCGGCGGTGGCCGGCCGGTCACTGGCGCACTTCGTCGACCAGGGTCTTGAACTCGTCGATGTCCTCGAAGCTGCGGTACACGCTGGCGAAGCGGATGTAGGCCACTTGGTCGAGTTTTTTCAGCTCGCGCATCACCATTTCGCCCAGGCGGTGCGAGGGCACCTCGCGCGCGGGCAGGCTCAGCAGCTTTTCCTCGATGTGTTCCATGGCCGCGTCCACCTGTTCGGTGCTGACGGGGCGTTTGCGCAGGGCCAGGGCGAAGCTGGCGCGCAGTTTGGCCGGGTCGTAGTCGATGCGCCGGCCGTCCTTTTTCACCACGGCCGGGAAGGTGACCTCCGGCCGTTCGTAGGTGGTGAAGCGTTTGTCGCAGGCGCCGCAGCGGCGTCGGCGGCGGATGAAGGTCCCCTCCTCGGCGACACGCGTCTCCACCACCTGGGTGTCGGCGTGGCCGCAGAAGGGGCACTTCATGGCCGGTTTACTTGTACACCGGGAAGCGGGCGGTCAGGGCGTTGACCTTGGCACGCACCGCTTCGATGTTGGCCGGGTCGCGCGGGTTGTCCAGCACGTCGGCGATCAGGTGGGCGGTGGCGCGGGCCTCTTCGTCCTTGAAGCCGCGGGTGGTCATGGCCGGGGTGCCGATGCGCACGCCGCTGGTCACCATCGGCTTTTCCGGGTCATTCGGAATCGCGTTCTTGTTGATGGTCATGTGGGCGGCACCCAGCACGGCCTCGGCTTCCTTGCCGGTGATGCCCTTGGCGCGCAGGTCCACCAGCATCACGTGGCTTTCGGTGCGGCCGCTGACGATGCGCAGACCGCGCTGGGTCAGCGTTTCGGCCACGATCTGTGCGTTCTTCACGACCTGTTGCTGGTAGGCCTTGAATTCGGGGGTCAAGGCTTCCTTGAAGGCCACGGCCTTGGCGGCAATGACGTGCATCAGCGGGCCGCCCTGCAGGCCGGGGAAGATGGCGCTGTTGATGGCCTTCTCGTGCTCGGCCTTCATCAGGATGATGCCGCCGCGCGGGCCGCGCAGGCTCTTGTGGGTGGTGGAGGTCACCACGTCGGCGAACGGCACCGGGTTGGGGTACACGCCCGCGGCGATCAAGCCGGCGTAGTGGGCCATGTCCACCATGAAGATGGCGCCGATTTCCTTGGCGATCTTCGCGAAACGCTCGAAATCGATGCGCAGGCTGTAGGCGGACGCGCCGGCCACGATCAGCTTGGGGCGGTGCTCGCGCGCCTTGGCTTCCATGGCGTCGTAGTCGATTTCTTCCTGGGCGTTCAGGCCGTAGGACACGACGTTGAACCACTTGCCCGACATGTTCAGCGGCATGCCGTGGGTCAGGTGGCCGCCTTCGGCCAGGCTCATGCCCATGATGGTGTCGCCGGGCTTGAGGAAGGCCAGGAACACGGCCTCGTTGGCCGAGGCGCCGCAGTGCGGCTGCACGTTGGCGGCGTCGGCACCGAACAGTTGCTTGACGCGGTCGATGGCCAGTTGTTCGGCCACGTCCACGTACTCGCAGCCGCCGTAGTAGCGCTTGCCGGGGTAGCCCTCGGCGTACTTGTTGGTGAGTTGGGTGCCCTGGGCAGCCATCACGGCCGGCGAGGCGTAGTTTTCGCTGGCGATCAGCTCGATGTGGTGTTCCTGGCGCGCGTTTTCGGCCTGGATGGCGGCGAACAGCTCGGGGTCGGTCTGTTCGATGAGGATGTTGCGGTCGTACATGGCAGTCCTGGAGTCGTCGAATGACCCTTGGTGACCAAGGGCTGCCCAGGCGAACGGCACAACACCCGCCGGCGGTGACGGCAGGGCGGCGCGCTTCCCCGTGGTAAGCCCACGTCAGTCACTTGGCGCCGGCCAGGGCCGGCGGGACCTATCGCCAGTCGCGCGCGAACGGGATTTTATCAGGACGCCTGCGGCAGCGCCCCGGTCTGGGTTGGGCTGGCTTCGGCTTCCAGTTCGGCGTCAACGCTCTGTGGCGCTTGGGGGCCTGTGGGCACCACGGTGCGGCGCTGGTGGGCGTTGAAGGCCACGCGCTGGCCCTGGGCCACGCGCTGCAGCCGCTCGTGCTCCGACAGGACCTTGTCGATGTAGTCCTGGCCGCTGCTGGACACCGCGCCGACGTACAGGCGCAGCCCACCTTCGACGCTGCCGGCGCGGCGGATGGTTTCCTGCAGCACCTGGGCCCCGACCCGCAGGTTGCTCACCGGGTCGAACGCGGCCAGGCGGCCACCGAAGTCCTCGTACTTGTCGGCATGCACCCGGGTCATCACCTGCATCAGACCCTGGGCGCCCACCGGGCTGGCCGCGAACGGGTTGAAGCGCGATTCGATCGCCATCACCGCCAGGATCAGCGTCGGGTCCAGGCGGGCGCGGTCGCCGATCTCGAAGGCCTCGGCCACCAGCGCGCCGATGGGTTCCGGCGCCACGCGGTATTTGCGGCTGAGCCAGTCGGCCACCTGGGCCTGCTCGCGGGGCAGGGCCTTGGGGTTGGTCGCGGTCACGCGGTCCACCGCGCTGGGGTCGGCGGGGATCTCGCCGTTCTGCGACTGGCGCTCTTCCAGCCAGCCGAACAGCTGGCGTTCGGCGCTGCTGCGCAGGTCCGGCTGGCTGACGAACAGCACCAGGCAGGCGGCGAGCAGCAGGCCCAGCAGGGCCAGGCTGTTGTGGGTCACGGACACAAAACCCTGGGCCACGTCCTTGAACGCGGTCTGGGTCACTTGCAGGGCCCCGGACAAGCGGGGCATTTGGGGCGCTGGCATAGCACTCTCCTTTCTGGGCGTCGGGGCGGGCGGTTGAAGCCCGGCGGCGCGAGATTGGGGGGTCGCCATCGACCGCCATGGTGCGGTCAACTGGGCCGGTTTCGGCGGCGTCTAAGGGTTCTCACGGATGAAAGTGGCGCGATGTTAGGGGGATCGACATTACCAGTCAATACTTATGAACATTCTTTTTATGCAATAAAAAGAATATGAATTCGGCGCCGCAGGGGCGCCCGTGGGCAAAAAAATGCCAATGAACGGGGGGTGGGCGATTGGCAAAATCAGTTGGCCACAGGGGCCAATGCCACTACACTGAAACTGTCGGTGGTGACGCTTCAAGCACAGTTCCCACCGGCCACTGCCCGCGGTCCAGTCCGCTGGATTGCCTGGCAATCAACGGGAAGCAATACCTTGCTTCCGGCGGGGTGAGACATCCAACTTCCATTCCGCCCATCGGCACGAACTGGGTTCTGCCGAAAGCCCTGGCGGGTGCAGCCTGCCGGGGCTTTTTCTTTTCAGTCCCGGGTCGCGCGGGCCCGCACCGCGTCGATGTAGGCCTGCCCGTCGGGCGGCCGGCCGCTGCGCTGGCTTTCCCAGAGCATGCGGCCCAGGCAGTCCATCACCTGGTGGTGGGCGTCGTGCACCGAATCGAGCCGCGCGGCCAGCAGTTCCACCGCCTGGCGGATGCCCAGGGGCTGGTCGATCGAGCATTGTTCACTGATGCTCAGGTGCATGGACAGGTGCAAGAACGGGTTGTCGCGCGCTTCGGCGGCCTCGTGCATGCGGCGCAAGGCCGCGTCCACGTCGGCCAACTCGGCGTGGTATTCGGGGTGGCGCTGGATCCACTCATGGGCCAGCACCTCGATGGCCTCCATCGGCGCGGCGTGCTGGGCTTTGTCGTACACCGCACAGAAGAAGCGGCGCACATCGGCTTGGGAGGGGGCGAACATGGCTATCGGTTCAAAAAAAGGATCAGATGCGCCAGGCCGGCAGCGACCAGTTGCGCCACAGTGCCAGACCGCGCAGGCCGGCCGTCACCAGCACGCACACCAGCAGGGCCTGGCTCGGGGAGCCGCTGAACTGCCACCAGCCGACGTAGGCCCAGCCGCCCACAAAGGCGCAGACCGCGTAGGGCTGGTGGTCGTGGAAGGCGCGCGGGATTTCGTTGCACACCATGTCGCGCAGCACGCCGCCGAACACGCCGGTGACCACGCCCATGAGCACCGCCACCAGCATAGGCGAGCCGCTGTGCAGGGCCTTGCTCACCCCGGCGGCCGCGAACAGGCCCAGGCCCAGCGCGTCGGGCCACTGCATCGCGCGCTCGGTGGGCTCGAAGTGGCGGTGCCGCACAAACAGCATGGCGCCCACGGTCAGGGCCATCAGGGCCCAGAGCCAGTGCACGTGGGCGGCCCAGAAGAAGGGGCGCTGGTCCAGCAGCAGGTCGCGCAGGGTGCCGCCGCCGAATGCGGCCAGAAAGGTCACGGTGAACACGCCCACCGCGTCCAGGCGCTTGCGCGCGGCCGCGAACAGGCCCGACAGGGCAAACGCCAGCGTGGCGGCCACTTCGACCGCCAGACGCAGGTGCTCGGCCCAGGGATTGAGGTCTTGCATGGGCTGCGATGGTAGCGCTCCGCTACCATGCCTGCCCAGCCATGGACTTTGCCGCTTTACCCTTTGCCCCCATTGCCGACCCGTGGTTCTACGCCGTGGCGGTGCCGGCCGTGCTGCTCATGGGCATCAGCAAAAGCGGATTCGGCTCTGGTTTCGGTTCGCTCGCGGTGCCTTTGATGGCCCTGGCGGTGACCGTGCCGCAGGCCGCGGCCATCCTCATGCCGTTGCTGCTGGTGATGGATGTGCTGGGCATGGCCGCCTTCCGCAAAGACCTGGACCGCCGGCTGCTGGCCTTTCTGCTGCCGTTTGCCCTGCTGGGCACGCTGCTGGGCACGGTGCTGTTCCGGGTCGTCGATGCCCGACTGGTGGCCGGTGTCGTCGGCGTGGTCACCTTGCTGTTCCTGGCCCAGCGGCTGCTGTTTCCCCCGCGCGCCGACGCCCCGGCCCCGCCCCGTTGGGTGGGCGCGGTGCTGACGGTCACCGCCGGTTTCACCAGTTTTGTGGCGCACGCGGGCGGCCCGCCGGTCAACGCCTACGTGCTGCCCTTGCGGCTGCGGCCGGTGGTGTTCACCGCCACCATGGCTTTTCTGTTTTTCGCGGTCAACCTCAGCAAATGGCTGCCCTATGCGTGGCTGGGGCTGCTGGACACGCGCAACTTCGCTACTTCGCTGGTGCTGCTGCCGCTGGCGCCGCTGGGGGTCTGGATCGGGGTGACGCTGGCGCGCCGCATCGACGCCCGGCTGTTTTACTGGCTGATCCACTGGGGCATGGGCCTGACCGGCGTCAAGCTGGTTTGGGACGGCTGGTTCTGAGACGCTGGCCTGTCGCTGGCCGGACAGGGCGCGTCCGCCGCTCGGACTACAGTGGCGGCATGCGCACTTTTTGCACCCTCGACGAACTCGCGGCCTGCGTCGGCCAGCCCGTGGCCGTGAGCGACTGGCACGAAGTCACCCAGGCCCAGGTTCAACGCTTCGCCGACGCCACCGGCGACCACCAGTGGATCCACGTGGACCCCGAGCGCGCGCGGCAGGGGCCGTTCGGCGCGCCTGTGGCGCACGGTTTCCTGACCCTGTCGCTGATGCCGGCGTTTCTGGAGTCGGCCCTGCGGGTCGACGAGGTGCGCATGGGGGTCAACTACGGCATGAACCGGGTGCGCTTCACCGCGCCGGTGCCGGTGGGCAGCCGGTTGCGCGCGCATTTCACGCTGAAAGCCTGCGACCCGATCGAGCCGCGCGGGCGACAATCGACCTGGGACGTGAGCGTGGAGCGTGAGGGCAGCGACAAACCGGTCTGTGTGGCCGAGTTCCTGGCCCGCAGCTATGCCTGAACGGCGCCTGGGTCAGGCGAAGCTCTGCTGGCGCCAGGCCTCGTAGGCCACCACCGCCACCGCGTTCGACAGGTTCAGGCTGCGCTGGCCGGGCCGCATCGGCAGGCGCAGACGCTGCGCGGGCGCAAAGCTGTCGCGCAAGGCCGGGCCCAGGCCGCGGGATTCGGAGCCGAACACCAGCCAGTCGCCGGGCCGAAAGGCCACCTCGTGCACCGCACGGGTGCCGCGGGTGGTCATGGCAAACAGGCGGTCGGGGGCGGGTTGGGCGGTGCGCACCAAGCTGTCCCAGTCGGCGTGGCGCTGGACGTCGGCGTACTCGTGGTAGTCCAGTCCGGCGCGGCGCATGTGCTTGTCGTCCATGGAAAACCCCAGTGGCTCCACCAGGTGCAGCCGGCAGCCGGTGTTGGCGCAGAGCCGGATGACGTTGCCCGTGTTGGGTGGGATTTCGGGCTGGACCAGGACGATGTGAAACATGGGGTGCGGATTATTCCACGCGGTCGGGCGCGGGCGTGCGTGCGAACACCAGCCCGCTCACCCAGGCCGCGCCGGCCGCCCGCAAGACCTGGGCGGCCGCCTGCAGGGTGGCGCCGGTGGTCATCACGTCGTCGACCAGCAGCACCTGGGCGCCGGCCAGCCCGCCGGTGAACCGCGGATCGGCAGTGAAAGCCTGCTGGGCGGCGTCGATGCGCTGGGCGCGGGGCAGGGTGTGGATCGCGGCCCCGCCGACGCTGCGTTGCAGCAGCTGGGCCTGCGCCGGGGCGCTGCCGGGCGTCTGGCGGCGCAGTTGCCGCAGCAGTTCCCAAGCCTGGTTGTAGCCCCGCTCCAGCAGCCGTGGGGTGGGCAGGGGGATCGGGACCAGCAGGTCGGCGGTGCGCAAGGCCTCGGTCACGTCGGGGTCTTCCCGCATCAGCTCGGCCAGATGTCGGGCCCAGGCCGGCTCTTGCTGGAACTTGAAGCGCTGCACCAGGCCGGTCCAAGGGTAAGCGTAGTCCACCCGGGCCAGGCAGCGGTGCAGCACCCCCGGGCCCTCCTGCGTACAGCGGTTGCAGCGCTCCAATCCGGGCGCCAGGGCCAGAGCACAGCCGGGGCAGCGGCGCTGTATCTGGCCCCAGTCCTGCCGGCAACCGTCGCACACCGGGCGCGCCGGCCAGCGGGCACACAGTTCGCAGGTGGCGGGCCAGCGCCAGGCGTCGGGCAACAAGGACATGTCAAGACTATACTGCCGCGACCTTGCCGAGCCACTCCATGAACGCCCCTTCAGACCCGACGCCCGCCGTGCCCGACCTGGACCCGGTGGCGGCGGCCCGCTGGCGCCAACACCCGCGCACCGAGAGCCCCTGGCTTTGCGAAGAAGTTGCTGCCCGCATGGCCCAGCGCCTGGACTGGATGCGTCAGGTGCCCCAGGACTGGGTGCACTGGGCGCCGCTCTGGGGAGGGCTGCGCGGCCACCGGGCCCTGAGCGAGCGCTACCCGCAGGCCCGCGAGTGGCTCGCCGGGGAGCAGGCCGAGGCGGCCCGGCGTGTGCTCGCGCCGCCGCCGGACGGATGGAGGGGATGGACGCAGCGGCTGGTGGGCCGGGCAGAACCCGGTCCTGCGCCGGTGCCCGATGGCGGACAGGGCCTGGCCGACCTGGTCTGGGCCAACCTGGCGCTGCACCTGCATCCCCAGCCCATGGCCTTGCTCAACCGCTGGCGTGAGCTGCTGCGGGTGGGGGGCTTTGTCATGTTCTCCGGTCTGGGGCCCGACACCTTGCACGAACTGCGGGCCGTGCATGCCCGCATGGACTGGTGCCCGCCGGCCCACCCCCTGACCGACATGCACGACTGGGGCGACATGCTGGTCGAGGCCGGCTTCGCCGAGCCGGTGGTGGACATGGAGCGCCTGACCTTGACCTACCCGAGTGCGGAGCGCCTGTTGGCCGACCTGCGCGCCTGGGGGCGCAACCTGCACCGCGAGCGGCCCCGTGGCCTGCGTGGCAAGGGGTACAGGCAGGCGTGGCTCGACGCCGTGGAGCGGTACCTGCCGCGCCAGCCCGACGGCAGCCTGGCGGTCACGGTGGAGGTGATCTATGGTCACGCTTTCAAACCCGAGCCCCGCGTCAAACTGGCGGCCAGCAGCCAGGTGCCGCTGCAAGACATGCGCGCCATGCTGCGCCAGCCGCGGCCCCGTTCCTGAAAGCCCCTGGACGGGCTTTGTCAGGGATTCGGCGGAAAGCCCGGCTACAATTGACATAGATCAAGGTCTGGAGCGTGCCCGCCAAGGTGGCGCCCAGGCCTCGCCTGTGTTTCAGAAGGTGCTTTCCGTGTCTTCAGCCATGCAGTCCTACCGATTCGCCACCGTCACGCCGCAGGGCTTGTGCTGGACCCTCAAGCGCAACTGTTCCCTGACCCCGGCGCAGCTCCTGGCGGCGTATGGTGGGCTGTGTGTGTTGTCCCTGTCGGTGGCCGCGCTGTTCTGGTCCATCGGTGCGGTTTGGGTGTTGCCTTTCACCGCGCTGGAATTGCTGGCTTTGGCGGCGGCGTTTCTCTGGTACGCCCGCCATGCGGCCGACCGCGAGCAGATCCGCCTCGGCCCCGCCAGCCTGGTGCTGGAATGGGAAGACGGTGGGCGCGTGTGCCGGCACGAAGGGGCACGCCAGGGCGTGCGGGTTCGGCCGGTCACCCAGCGCAGCGCGCTGGTGGCGCTGCAGGTGGCCGGGCAAACCGTGTATGTGGGGCGTTTTCTGCGGCCCGACCTGCGCGAGCAGCTGGCCCGGGAAATTCGCCAGGCCTTGCACGGCGCCTGAGCCGGCTGGGGTCTTTGAGGATGCACAGAGGTCAAAAGTTTGGTGTAATCGGTGTTGATATAAATCAATGCTTATATTTGAGGCGAGAAAAGTGAGCACGATGAAGAAGTCAGGACATTCGTTGCGCCGGCTGTGGGCCAGCGCCAAAGCCGGCATCGGCACCCTGTCCCTGGGGGCGGCCGCCTGGGTCTCCACCGCGGCGCACGCGGTGAGCGATCTGCCGGGTGGCCCAGCGGTCAACCAGCTGAACTTCCACCCGCCCGTCACCAAGATCGCCGAAGAGCAGCACTGGCTGCACTGGTTCATGATGGCCATCTGCTCGGTCATTTTCGTGATCGTCTTCGGGGTGATGTTCTACTCCATCGTCAAGCACCGCAAATCCGTGGGCCACAAGTCTCAGGAGCTGCCCGAGCCGATCTGGGTGGAGCTGGGCTGGACCATCGTGCCCCTGCTGATCGTCATCGGCATGGCGTTGCCCGCCACCAAAGTGCTGGTGGCCCAGAAAGACACCACCAACAGCGACCTGACCATCAAGGTCACCGGCATGCAGTGGAAGTGGGGCTACGACTACATCAAGGGCGAGGGTGAGGGTATTGGCTTCCTGTCCACCCTGGACAACAGCCAGCGCGTCGCCTCCGACTCGGGCAAGCCCGAAGCCGTGGACAACTACCTGCTGAAGGTGGACAACCCGATGGTGGTGCCGGTCGGCAAGAAGGTTCGCATCATCACCACCGCCAACGACGTGATCCATGCCTTCATGGTGCCGTCCTTTGGCATCAAGCAAGACGCGATCCCCGGTTTCGTGCGCGACACCTGGTTCCGCGCCGAAAAGACCGGCGACTACTACGGCCAGTGCGCCGAGCTGTGCGGCAAGGAACACGCCTACATGCCCATCCATGTCAAAGTGGTCTCGGCCGAGGAATACACCGCCTGGGTCGATGCCCAGCAGAAGCTGATGGCCGCCAAGGCCGACGACCCGAACAAGGTCTGGACCCTGGCCGATCTGGTCAAGCGCGGCGAGTCCGTGTACGCCGCCAACTGCGTGGCCTGCCATCAGGCCAATGGCAAGGGCGCCGGCCCGATCAAGCCGCTGGACGGCGCCGCGGTGGTCACCGCTGCCGATCCGTCGCAGTTCGTGCAGATCCTGCTCAACGGCGCTGCCGGTGGGGCCATGCCGTCCTGGAAACAACTGTCGGACACGGAAATTGCCGCTGTCATGACCTTTGCGAAGAACAGCTGGTCGAACAACACCGAGCAGCTGGTGCAGCCCGCTGAAGTGCTGGCCGCGCGCAAGTGACCCGGCTTTGGAATTACTGAAACGAGGAAAATGCCATGAGTGCAGTTCTTGATCACCACGACGCGCACGCGCACGATCATGACCACCACGCGCCCACCGGCTGGCGCCGCTGGGTGTTCGCCACCAACCACAAAGACATCGGCACGCTGTACCTGCTGTTCAGCTTTGCGATGTTGATGGTGGGCGGCGTGCTGGCCCTGCTGATCCGCGCCGAGCTGTTCCAGCCGGGTCTGCAACTGGTGAACCCGGAGTTGTTCAACTCCTTCACCACCATGCACGGCATCATCATGGTGTTCGGGGCCATCATGCCGGCCTTTGTGGGTTTCGCCAACTGGATGCTGCCGCTGCAAATCGGCGCCTCCGACATGGCCTTTGCCCGCATGAACAACTTCAGCTTCTGGCTGATGGTGCCCGCCGCCATCATCATCGTGCTGTCGTTCTTCATGCCCGGTGGCGCCCCCGCCGCCGGCTGGACGCTGTACGCCCCGCTGACGCTGCAGATGGGTCCGTCCATGGACGCCGCCATCTTCGCGATGCACATCCTGGGCGCCTCGTCCATCATGGGCTCGATCAACATCATCGTGACCATCCTCAACATGCGCGCCCCGGGCATGACACTGATGAAGATGCCGATGTTCGCCTGGACCTGGCTGATCACCGCCTACCTGCTGATCGCCGTGATGCCTGTGCTGGCTGGCGCCATCACCATGACGCTGACCGACCGCCACTTCGGCACCAGCTTCTTCAACCCCGCCGGCGGCGGTGACCCGGTGATGTACCAGCACATCTTCTGGTTCTTCGGCCACCCCGAGGTGTACATCATGATCCTGCCGGCCTTCGGCATCGTGAGCCAGGTCGTGCCCGCCTTCGCGCGCAAAAAGCTGTTCGGTTACGCCTCCATGGTGTATGCCACCGGCTCCATCGCCATCCTGTCCTTCGTCGTGTGGGCGCACCACATGTTCACCACCGGCATGCCGGTGACCGGCCAGCTGTTCTTCATGTACAGCACCATGTTGATCGCCGTGCCCACGGGTGTGAAGATCTTCAACTGGATCGCCACCATGTGGAAGGGTTCGATGACCTTTGAGACCCCGATGATGTGGGCCGTGGGCTTCATCTTCGTGTTCACCATCGGTGGCTTCACCGGCCTGATCCTGTCGATGGCCCCCATCGACATCAACTTCCAGGACACCTACTACGTCGTGGCCCATTTCCACTACGTGCTGGTGGCCGGCTCGCTGTTCGCCATGTTCGCGGGTGTTTACTACTGGCTGCCCAAGTGGACCGGTGTGATGTACAGCGAATTCCGCGGCAAGCTGCACTTCTGGTGGTCGATGATCTCTTTCAACATCACCTTCTTCCCGATGCACTTCCTGGGTCTGGCCGGCATGCCCCGCCGCTACGCCGACTACCCGATGCAGTTCGCCGACTTCAACGCCATCGCGTCGGTGGGTGCCTTTGCCTTCGGTTTTGCCCAGGTTTACTTCTTCCTGTTCGTGATCATCCCCGCGATGCAGGGCAAGGGCGAAAAGGCCGTGCAGAAGCCTTGGGAAGGTGCCGAGGGCCTGGAATGGGAAGTGCCGTCGCCGGCCCCGCACCACACCTTTGAGAACCCGCCCAAGCTGGACGTGACCGCCACCAAGGTCATCGGCTGAACCGACACCACGCACCACCATGACGCCTGAACAACGCAAGCACAACGTCAAGCTGGGGTTGATCCTCGCTTCGGTGGCGCTGGCCTTCCTGGTCGGCTTCGTGGGCAAGTTCGTGCTGTTTGGAAAGTGAGCCGTATGTCGCTGCGCAAGGAAAACCTCAAGGTGACCGGCAAACTGGCCGTGATTGCCTTGGGCATGTTTGCCTTCGGTTACGCGCTGGTGCCCATCTACCGCGCCATTTGCGAGATGACGGGCATCAACGTGTTGGCGCTTTCGGAGCGTCAGGTCCCGGGCATGGGCCCGACGCTGCCGGCCAACACCCAGGTGGACACCTCGCGCAAGATCACCATCGAGTTCGACACCAACGTGCGTGGCCCCTGGGACTTCAAGCCCCTGGTGCGCTCGATGGAGGTCCACCCGGGCGAGCTGACCACGGTGATGTACGAGTTCCAGAACATCCAGAACCGCACCATGGCGGCGCAGGCGATTCCGAGCTACGCGCCGCGCCAGGCGGCCAACCATTTCAGCAAGGTCGAGTGTTTCTGCTTCACGCAGTACACCCTGGCTCCCGGCGAGAAGAAAGAGTGGCCGGTGGCCTTCGTCATCGACCCGCGCCTGCCCAAGGATGTGACCACCATCACCCTGTCGTACACCTTCTTCGAGGTGGGCGGCAAAACGCCGGAGGCGCCGACCGCGCAGCTGGCGCCCCGGGTGGTGCCAGCCATCACGGCGGCGGAGGCTTCATGAACACCCCCGCACACACACGCAAGGGCGCCTTGCTGGACACGGTCCGGGCGGTGCTCTGGGGTTTTCTGGGGGTGCGGCGCAAAAGCGATTTTCAGCACGACATCGCCAAGCTCAACCCGATCCACTTGCTGGTGGTCGGGGTGGTGCTGGCCATTGTGTTCGTGGCCGTCCTGATGGGTGTCGTCTTCTGGGTGACCCGTTGACCGCTGCACTGGGCAAAGAATTTAATTTAACAATCAAGCGCAAGTAGGAGTGAGCATGTCCGCAGCAACGCATGGCCAGACGCCATACTATTTCGTCCCCGGGCTGTCCCGGCACCCGGTCATGTCCGCGATCGGTCTGTTCTTTGTCGCGCTCGGCGCCGGCCAGTGGATCAACGGCGTGGCCTGGGGCAAATTCTCGGTGGCCTTCGGTCTGGCCTGGTGGCTGATCGTGCTGTACCAGTGGTTCCGCGATGCGGTGGCCGAGAGCGAAGGTGGCCTCTACGGCCGCAAGATCGACATCTCCTACCGCTGGAGCATGAGCTGGTTCATCTTCTCGGAGGTGATGTTCTTTGGCGCCTTCTTCACCGCGCTGTGGTGGGCCCGCACCCATTCGGTGCCGGCGCTGGGCAACATCGAAAACGCGCTGCTCTGGCCCGACTTCCAGTCGATCTGGCCGTCGGTCATGGCCGGCGTCACCGCGTCGCCCGCTGGCATCGTCGAGCCCTTCCAGACCATGGGTCCGTTCTGGTTGCCCACCATCAACACCGCGCTGCTCCTGACCTCGGGCGTGACCCTGACCATCGCCCACCACGCGATCCAGGACGGCAACCGCAGCAAGACCATCGCCTTCATGTGGCTGACGGTGCTGCTGGGCGTGGTGTTCCTGTTCGTGCAGGGCTACGAGTATTCCCACGCCTACGCCGACCTGAACCTGCGCATGGACTCCGGCATCTTTGGTTCCACCTTCTACATGCTGACCGGCTTCCACGGCTTCCACGTCTTCGTGGGCATGCTGATGCTGCTGTTCATCACCCTGCGCCTGCAAAAGGGTCATTTCACCAAGGAGCGCCATTTCGGTTTCGAAGGCGCCGCCTGGTACTGGCACTTTGTGGACGTGGTGTGGCTGGGTCTGTACATCCTGGTTTACTGGATGTGATGGGTCGGCCGAACCCGGCAAGACAAAAAAGCGCCCTGGGGCGCTTTTTTGTTGTGGTGGCGCAGGCCGTTCTGCTTGGCGCCACGAAAATGTCGGGTGTCAGCGCAAGGGCAGTCCGGTGGGCTGGATCCAGCCCATCAGGTAAGCGACCAGGACCGCGATGAACAGCAGCACCGACAGGCCGATGCGCACCGTCAGGGCGCGGGCCATGCGGCGCGACTTGGTGGCGTTGGCGTCGTTGGAGTGGCCGCGCATCATGGAGACCAGGGCCACGCCCAAACTGCCGACGATGAGCACAAATGCCAGGATCACAAGGTAAGTCATGACGGGAATTATCCGATGAGTCGCGCCTTGCGCGCGTCGGCCCGCCGTTGGTGGGTGGCTTTGGCTGCGGCGGTCGGGGTGGCGGTGACCGCTTCCCTGGGGTTTTGGCAGCTGGGGCGGGCCGAGCTGAAGGCCGGCCTGTGGGCACAGCGCGAAGCCCGCGAGACCCTGGCCCCGGTGGGCTGGGAGGCGCTGGACTCGGTGCAGCCGGGCGGCGACACGAGCGGCCTGCACGACCGCCGTGCCACGCTGCAGGGCCGCTGGCTGCACGAGGCCACGGTGTTCCTGGACAACCGCCCGATGAACGGCCGCACCGGCTTCATCGTGGTCACGCCCTTGCTGCCCAGCCACGGCGGGCCGGCCTTGCTGGTGCAGCGGGGCTGGGTGCCGCGCCGCATGGACGACCGCACCGCGTTGCCGCCGGTGCCCCAGCCCGACGGCACAGTGGCCGTGGCCGGGCGTTTGGCCCCAGCCCCTTCGCAGCTTTATGCCTTCGGCGAGGACGCCCCCGGGCCGATCCGGCAAAATATCGACCTGTCGGCCTATGGGGCCGAATGGTCGCTGCGGCTCCACCCCCTGTCGCTGCAGCAGTCCGCACCCGATACCCCCGACGGCATGACCCGCGATTGGCCCCGCGTTGGGGCCGACGTCCACAAGCACTACGGCTACGCCTTGCAATGGTTTGGCCTGGGTGCGCTCATCACGATCTTGTATGTCTGGTTCCAAATCCTCGTCCCACGGCGCCGGCGCGGCTGACGCCCACGCCCGCCAGACCGCCCGCGACGAACCGCTGACCCTGACGGTGCATTCCCTGCCCCGCGCCGAGCCCGGCACCGCGCGCGACCCGGCCATGACCCGGTCGGGTCGCTGGAAGATGTTCCTGGTGCTGCTGGTGTGCGCCTCGCCGGTCATCGCTTCCTACCTGACCTACTACGTCATCCGACCTGAAGGCCGGCGCAACTACGGCGAGCTGATCGAGCCGCAGCGGCCCATGCCGGCGCTGCGCGGGACCAACAACGCCGGCCAGCCCCAGGTGCTGACCGACCTGAAGCACCAGTGGCTGTTCATCAGCGTGGCCGACAGCGCCTGCAACGCCCAGTGCGAGCGGCACCTGTACCTGCAGCACCAGCTGCGCGAGGGCTTGGGCCGCGAAAAGGATCGGATGGATTGGGTGTGGTTGCGCACCGGCGCCCCGGAGTTGTCCGACGTGTTGAAGAAGGCCACCGAAACGGCGGTGGTGCTGCACCTGCCGGAATCCGACATCGCCGGCTGGCTCGAGCCGGCCCCGGGCCAGCGGCTGAGCGACCACCTGTACGTGGTGGACCCCTTGGGCAACTGGATGATGCGTTTCCCGGCCGAGGCCGAGCCCGCCAAGGTGCGGCGCGACCTGGACCGGCTCTTGCGCGCCTCCAGTTTCTGGGACCGGGCGGGGCGCTGAGCATGGACGCACAAGCCTTGTACGACTACAGCCCCGTGCTGCGCCTGATGGGGCTGGGCCTGGTGATCGCCCTGGGGCCACTGGCCTGGGTCTGGCTGCGCCGGCGCGACGCCAGCCCGGCCCAGCGCCTGGCCTGGCTCACCGGCCTGACCCTGTTCCTGACCTTTGACCTGGTGCTGTTCGGCGCCTTCACCCGGCTGACCGATTCTGGTCTGGGCTGCCCGGACTGGCCCGGCTGCTACGGCAGTGCCAGTCCCATCGGGGCGAGCGCGTCCATCGCCGCGGCCCAGGAAGCCATGCCCACCGGGCCGGTGACGTTCTCCAAGGCCTGGATTGAGATGATCCACCGCTACCTGGCGACCGCGGTGGGGGTGCTGATTCTGGTGCTGGCCAGCGTGAGCTGGTTCGAGCGCCGGCGCCTGCAGCAGTCGCTCTTCTGGCCCCTGGTGACCCTGTTCTGGGTCTGCCTGCAGGGCGCGTTTGGCGCCCTGACGGTGACCATGAAGCTGTTTCCGGCCATCGTCACCCTGCACCTGCTGGGCGGCATGGCCCTGCTGGCCTTGCTGCGGCTGCAGGCGGTGCGCTACCAGCAGTTGCTGGAACCACCGTCGGCCCACCAACGCCCGGGTGCCGGTACCCGCTGGGCGCTGTGGGCCATGTTCGGGTTGCTCTGGGTGCAGATTGCGCTGGGTGGCTGGGTCAGCACCAACTACGCGGTGCTGGCCTGTCGCGACTTCCCCACCTGCCAGGGCAGCTGGTGGCCGGTCATGGACTTTGCCGGCGGCTTCGAGTGGTGGCGCGAATTGGGCCAGCGCCGCTCGGGCGACGCCATTCCCTTCCCGGCCCTGACCGCCATCCACTACACCCACCGCCTGGTGGCCTACGGCGTGCTGCTGGCCCTGGCGGCCCTGGCTTGGCACCTGCACCGCCGCGAAGGCCGCGCCGACCAGGCCCGCACCCTGCTGCTGCTGGGCGGCTGGCAGTTGCTGACCGGCCTGTCCAACGTGGTGCTCGAGTGGCCGCTGGTGGCCGCCGTGGCCCACACCGGCGGCGCCGCCGCCCTGGTGGTGGTGCTGACCGGCTGGCTGACCCAGGCCCACCCCCGTGGTGTTGAGACCGCGCCACCCCCGACCGCCCACGGATACCCCGCATGAGTGCCACCGAGACCTCCCTGACCGCTCCCTTGCCGCCCACTTGGCGGCAGTTTTACGCGCTGATGAAGCCCCGCGTCATCCAGCTCATCGTCTTTTGCGCGCTGATCGGCATGGTGCTGGCCGTGCCCGGGGTGCCCAGCGCGGCGCAGGTGGGCACGGCCGCACTGGCCTGTCTGGGCATCTGGCTGGTGGCCGGTGCGGCGGCGGCGTTCAACTGTGTGGTCGAGCAGCACATCGACGCCAAGATGAAGCGCACCGCCTGGCGGCCGACCGCCAAGGGCGAACTGACCAACGCCCAGACCCTGACGTTTTCGGCGCTGCTGTGTGCGCTGGGCTCGGTCCTCCTCTACGTCTGGGTCAACCCGCTGACCATGTGGCTGACCTTTGCCACCTTTGTCGGTTACGCCATCGTTTACACCGTGGTGCTCAAGCCGCTGACGCCGCAGAACATCGTGATCGGCGGGGCCTCGGGCGCCATGCCGCCGGTGCTGGGCTGGGCCGCCATGGCCGACACCGTGACGCCCGAGGCGCTGGTGCTGTTCCTGATCATCTTCCTGTGGACGCCGCCGCACTTCTGGGCGCTGGCCCTGTACCGGGTGGAGGACTACCGCAAGTCCGGCCTGCCGATGCTGCCGGTGACCCACGGCTCCGAATTCACCCGGCTGCAGATCTTCCTCTACACCCTGATCCTGTTCGCGGCCTGCCTGCTGCCCTTCATGCTGCGCATGAACGGCTGGCTCTACCTGGCGGTGGCGGTGGCGCTGAGCGTGGGCTTCACCGGCTACGCCTGGGCGCTGTGGCGCAACTATTCCGACCAGTTGGCCCGCAAAACCTTCCGTTTTTCCCTGATCCACCTGTCGCTGCTGTTCGCGGCGATGCTGCTGGACCATTACCTGGTGTGAGCCCTATGCCTGTTGTGTCTTCCCGTCGCCGCGCCCTGTGGGCCCTGGCCATCGCCGCCGTGTTGCCCTGGGCCCTGACGGCCTGCAGCGAACAGCCGGCCTTCGTGGGCATCGACATCACCGGGGCCGATTACGCCACCGGTTTCGACCTGACCGACCACAACGGCCAGCGCCGCACCCTGAAGGACTTTGAGGGCAAGGCGGTGGTGGTGTTCTTCGGCTTCACCCAGTGCCCGGACGTCTGCCCGACCTCGCTGGGGGAACTGGCGCAGGCCAAGGCCCTGCTGGGTGCCGACGGCGACCGGCTGCAGGGCCTGTTCGTCAGCGTGGACCCGGAGCGCGACACGCCGGAGGTGATGCGCGAGTACATGGCCAATTTCGACCCCAGCTTTCTGGCCTTGTACACCACGCCCGAGGCTTTGCCGGCGCTGGCCCAATCGTTCAAGGTGTACTACAAAAAGGTCGAGGGCCAGACCCCGACCAGCTACACCATGGACCATTCGGCGGGCAGCTACGTGTACGACCCGAAAGGGCGCATCCGCCTGTACCACCGCTACGGCAGCGGCGCCCAGGCGCTGGCCAGCGACGTCAAACGCCTGCTGTCGGAGTGAGCCACCGGACGGCGCGGCACCCGGCCCGGGGCGACCGGGCCAGGTGATGGGCCGCGTCAGCCCAGTTTGTCCTGCTCCGAGGTGAAAGCGTCGGCGTAGAACTCGTCGGCCGGCAGGCCGGCGGCCAGGTAGTCGCGCTGCGCCGACTCGACCACGATGGGCGCGCCGCAAGCATAGACCTGGTGGCCCGACAGGTCGGGGCAGTCTTCCAGCACCGCGCGGTGCACAAAGCCGGTGCGGCCGGTCCAGCCGTCTTCGGGCAAGGCGTCGGACACCACCGGCACGTAGCGCAGCTGCGGCATGTCGGCGCACTGGGCCTCGACCCAGTCGCTTTGGTACAGGTCGGCGGGGCGGCGGCCGCCCCAGTACAACCTCACCGGGCGTTGGATGTTCTTGAAGCGCAGGTGCTCGATCAGGGCCTTGATCGGCGCGAAGCCGGTGCCCGAGGCCAGCAGGACGATGGGCTTGTCGCTGTCCTCGCGCAGGTAAAAGCTGCCGTAGGGGCCTTCGATGCGCAGGATTTCCTTTTCTTTCATGCCGCCGAACACGTGGTCGGTGAACTTGCCGCCGGGCATGTGGCGGATGTGCAGTTCCATGGTCGGGGCTTCGGCCTGGCGGTGCGGCGCGGTGGCCATGGAGTAGCTGCGGCGTGCGCCATCGCGCAGCAGGAACTCGACGTACTGGCCGGCGTGGTACTGGAAGGTGTCGCTGGCCGGGAGCTGCAGCGTCAGCACCATCACGTCGGGAGAGGCCTTGGCCAGGGCGGTGACGCGCACCGGCATCTTCTTGATCGGAAAGGCCCCGGCCTCGGTCACCTGGCGCGACTCCAGCACCACGTCGCTGGTGGCGGTGGCGCAGCAGGTGAGCACAAAGCCGGCGGCTTCTTCGTCGGCGCTCAGGGCCTTGCTCTGGTGCGGGCCGTGCACCACGCTGCCTTCGAGCTTTTTGCACTTGCAGGAGCCGCAGGCGCCGTCCTTGCAGCCATAGGGCAGGCCGATGCCTTGGCGGATGCCGGCGGCCAGGATGGCCTCGTCGGGCTGGGCGGTGAAGGTGCGCCCACTGGGCTGGACGGTGATCTGGAATGTCATACTGTGCGGGGTGGTGCGGGCGCCCGGTGCGCCCGAGAGCCGGGGATTTTCTCAAATTTGCGAGGCTGCATGGTCTGGATGGGGGCTTTGCCGGCGCGGTTCCGCCGCGAACGGGTGTTGGTGGTGGGGTGTGGTGACGTGGGGCTGCGCAGCGTGCAGGGGCTGGGCGCGGGCCGGCGTGCCCGGGTGCTGGCCCTGACCTCGTCGCCCGAACGGGTGCCCGGCTTGCGCCAGGCCGGGGTGACGCCTCTGCTGGGCAACCTGGACGACCCGCGCAGCTTGCAGCGCCTGGCGGGGTTGGCCACGCGGGTGCTGCACCTGGCGCCGCCGCCGAACGAGCCGGCCGGCGGGGTGCAAGACCCGCGCAGCCGCGCCCTGGCCCAGGCCCTGGCGCGGCGCGGCCGCCCGGTGCGCCTGGTGTACGGTTCCACCACCGGGGTGTACGGCGACTGCCAGGGCGCCTGGGTGGACGAAACCCGTCCGGTGGCGCCCGACACCCCCCGGGCCCGGCGCCGGGTGGACGCCGAGGGCTACCTGCGTTGGTGGGGCCGAGCCTATGGGGTGGCGGTGGCGGTGCTGCGCATTCCGGGCATCTACGCCCACGACCGGGCCGGCGGCGCCCGCGAGCGCCTGCTGCGGGGCACGCCGGTGCTGCGCCCCGAGGACGACGTGTACACCAACCATGTCCAGGCCGACGACCTGGCCCAGGCCTGCGTGCGCGCGCTCTGGCGCGCCCCGGCGCAGCGGGTGTACCACGCCTGCGACGACACCGACCTGAAGATGGGCGACTACTTCGACCTGGCCGCCGATGTGCTGGGCTTGCCTCGACCCCAACGCATCGCTCGGGCCGAGGCTCCGCACCGGGTGTCGCTGATGGTGCTGAGCTTCATGAACGAGTCGCGCCGCCTGCGCAACGACCGGCTCAAGCGCGAACTGGGCTGGACCCCGCGCTACCCCACGGTGCGCGAGGGGCTGCAGGCTCAGGCCGGGGTGCCCAGGGTGGTGTAGAGCAACCAGGCGGTGTAGCCGGCAAAGGTCAGCACCAGCAGGGCGCCTTCCCAGCGGTTGATACGCCCGGGTTGGCCTTGGTGGCCGTAGCCCAGCACGAACAGCGCCAGCGTCAGGGCGCCCATCACCGCCATGTCGCGCGTCAGCACCGCCGACTCCACCGCCATGGGCTGGATGGCCCCGGCCAGACCCACCACCGCCAAGGTGTTGAACAGGTTGGAGCCCAGCACGTTGCCCAGCGCCAGGTCGTGCTCGTTCTTGCGTGCCGCCGCCACGCACGAGGCCAGTTCGGGCAGCGAAGTGCCCACGGCCACCACAGTCAGACCGATGACCAGGTCGCTCACGCCCAGGCTCTGCGCGATGGTGACCGCGCCCCACACCAGCAGCCGCGAACTGGCGACCAGCAGCAGCAGGCCGGCGGCCAGCCAGAACCAGGCCTTGCCGATGGCCAGGGGGTGGGCGTCGAGCTCGGCCTCGGTTTCGGTGCCCAGGGCGTCGGGTCCGCTGCGCAGCCCTTCACGCACCGACCAGGCCAGCAGCAGGCCGAAGACGCCGAGCAGGATCCAGGCGTCGGTGCGGCCGATGTCGAGGTCCCACACGAGTCCGACCGACAGGGCGGTGATGCCGGCCAGGATGGGCAGTTCCTTGCGCAGGATGCTGGACTGGACCACGATGGGGCTGATGAGCGCCGTCAGGCCCAGGATGAGGGCGATGTTGGCGATGTTGGAGCCGTAGGCGTTGCCCAGCGCGATGCCGGGGCTGCCCTCCATGGCAGACAGCACCGACACCGCCATTTCGGGGGCCGAGGTGCCAAAGCCGACGATGACCACCCCGATGAGCAGGGGCGGCAGGCTGAAATGACGGGCCACGGCGGCCGCGCCGTCGATGAATTTGTCGGCCGACCAGACCAGAATGGCCAGACCCGCCAAAACCGCCAGCAAAGGCATCCACATGGTTCAGTTCCTGTGCGTTGGGAAAACAAAGAAAAAGGGCAACATCTTGTGAATGTTGCCCTTTTTAGAGTTTGGTGCCGGGGGCCGGAC
>NZ_JAAQQT010000639.1:0-46801 GCF_011742065.1 Aquabacterium sp. A08 | reverse complement strand
TGCAGCAGCTGCCAGCCGGCGCGCAGGATCTCCTCCACGCTGTCCTTGTGCTGCGCGTCCAGCCGGGGGTCGAGGTCCAGCGTCTGGGCGTAGCCCAGCATCAGGTTGAGCGGGGTGCGCAGTTCGTGCCCCATGTGGGACAGGAAGGCCGGCTGGTGCTGCGCCAGCGCGTGGCTGGCCACGGCCTGCAGCTGGCCCAGCGCGGCCTGTTTGTCGGCCAGGCTGGAATGGAGTTCCAGCATGCGCTGGCTGCTGGCGCGCAGGGCCAGCAGCAGGGCGGCATTGCGCGCGGCCTGCAGCAGCGCTTGGCGCTGTTGCGGTGTCAGCTGGCGTGGCACGGTGTCCAGGGCGCAGGCGGTGCCCAGCGGCAGCCCGGCCTCGTCGTGCACCACCGCGCCGGCGTAAAAGCGGATGAACGGCGCCCCAGTCACCAGGGGGTTGTCGGCGAAGCGCGGGTCTTTCAGCGCGTCGGGCACCTCCAGCAGCTCCGCCTCGCTCAAAGCGTGGCCGCAGAACGACACCCGGCGCGGCGTTTCGCTCAGCGCCACGCCGCGCCGCGCCTTGAACCACTGGCGGTCCGCGTCCACCAGGGTCACCAGCCCCATCGGCACCTGGCATTGCTGGCAGACGAAGTCCACGACCTGGTCGTAGGCCGCCTCGGCGGCCGTGTCCAGGATGCGCAGGGCGTGCAGGGCGGCCAGCCGTTCGGCTTCGCGGGGCAGCTCAGGCGGTGCTTGCATGTGGGACCTTCGGGTGTGGGGCGGCGGTGGGCGCCAGGGGCAGGGTGATCCAGAAGGTGCTGCCCAGCCCCGGCTGGCTGCGCACGCCGATGGTACCGCCCATCAGTTCCAGCAGTTGCCGGGTGATGCACAGCCCGATGCCGGTGCCTTCGATGCTGGCGCCGTCGGTGTCCAGCCGCTGGAAGGGCTTGAACAGGTCGTCCATGCGTTCGGGCGGGATGCCCCGACCGGTGTCGCTCACCTCCAGCCGCAGCTGGCCCCGGGGCCCGGCTTGCAGCGCCACCACCACCTGCCCATCGGCGCGGTTGTACTTCACCGCGTTGGTCAGCAGGTTGAGCAGCACCTGGCGCAGCCGCAGCGCGTCGGCCCACAGCACGGCGGTGGGGGCTTCGGGCAGGTGCAGCGTCACGCCGTGGCGCTCGGCCAGGCCGCGCACCAGCTGCTCGCAGTCGCGCAGGGTGTTGGCCAGGGGCACCGGCTCCAGCGACATCTCCACCTTGCCGGTGTTGATCTTGGCCAGGTCCAGCACGTCGTTGATCAGCTCCAGCAGGTGCCCGCCGGCCTGCAGGATTTCGGCCACGTTGTCCTGTTGCAGCGGGGTCAGCTCGGGGTCGATCTGCAGCATCTGGCCAAAGCCCAGGATGGCGTTCATCGGGGTGCGCAGCTCGTGGCTCATGGTGGTCAGGAAGCGGTCCTTGCTGCGCGAGGCGGCCTCGGCGGCTTCGCGCGCCTCGGCCAGGTCCAGTTCGTGGCGTTTGCGGCTGTCGATGTCCTGCACCGTGCCGTAGAGCCGTTCGCAGCGCCCCTCGTGCCACTCGGCGTTGCCGATGTGTCGCACCCACAGCTCGCGGCCGTCGGCGGTGACGATGGTCAGCTCCAGGTCCCAGCCCTGGCCGTGCCGCAGGGCGCGCCCGGCCGCCAGGCGCAGGGCATGGACCTGGCGCACGCGGCCCAGCGCATCGCTGAGGCCAAGCGCGGTGCCACTGGGCACACCAAAGATCTGGCAGGTCACCGGCGACCAGTGCACCTGCGCGCTGCCCACCTCGTGGTCCCAGGTGCCAATGCCGGCGGCCCGGTTCGACATCTCCAGCGCCTGCTGGGTGTTGCGCAGCAGCTTTTCGTCGGCCTTGCGCGCGGTGATGTCGTGGCTCATGCAGACGATGCGGCGGATGTGGCCGTGGCTGTCCAGCACCGGGGTGACGGTGCTGTCGAGCCAGTAGAGGTGGCCGTCGCGGGCACGGTTGCAGACCTCGCGCCGCCACGGCCGGCCGCTGCGCATGTGGGCCCACAGGTCGTCCCAGAATTCCCGGGGGTGCACGCCGGAGCGCAGCAGCCGGTGGTCCTGGCCGATGAGCGCCTCCGCCGGGTGGCCGCTGATGCGGGCAAAGGCCTCGTTGACCCGGGTGATGGTGCCGGCGCTGTTGGTTTCGGCGTACACGCTGTGCTCGGTCATGGCGCGCGCGAACGAGGCCAGTTCGCTGCGCAGTTCCTGGCGCCGGCGGCGGTTGTGGGTTTCCTCGGTGATGTCGCTGAGCAGGCCGACGAACACGTCCTGTGGCGGCAGCCGGGCCTGCCCGACCGACAGCCGCACCGCCAGCCGGCGGCTGTCCGCCTTGAGCAGCAGCAGTTCGCGCACGCCGGGCCGGATCAGGCCCAGCGGGTCGGGGTCGGGCGCGTCGGTGTCGGTGCACAGCCAGCTGTGCAGCCGGCGCTCGGGCAGGCCGTCAGCGGGCAGTCCCAGCAGCTCGCGGGCCCGCACGTTGGCCGTCAGCAGCCGGCCTTGGGCGTCGAAAGTCACCAGGCCGTCGAGCGCGTTGTCCAGAATGGCCGCAAAGCGGTGTTCCTTGTCGGACAGGGCCTGCACGGTCTGACGGTAGGCCAGCCAGGTGGCGCTGCCCCCCGCCACCAGCAGCACCAGCAGGAACACCAGCAGGGTTTGCGACAGGCGGATCGGGTCGGTGCCCACCTGCAGCGACGCCAGCACGTGGTGCATGCCCAGCAGCGAGAGGTAGTGGCTCAGCACCAGCCCCGCCCCCGCCACCCCCCCGGCCAGCAGGTCGCGCTTGAGCAGCTGGCCGGTTGACCGGCCCAGCGTGCCGCGCCCCAGGCGCAGCCAGAAGGCCCAGCCAAAGCCCAGACCCGACAGCAGCAGCGGCGGCAGGTCGTGCCAGCCCAGCAGCGCCGTCCAGGGGGTGCCGGCGGCGGCCACCGCGCCGATGTGGCTGCCCAGCATGCCGGCGCTGATCAGCAGCCCGGCGGTGGCGCAGCGCCGGTACGACACCGGCGGCGCCGCCAGCCGGTCCAGGCCCAGCCAGGCCGCGGCCACGGTGGGCACGATCGACAGCAGCAGCCCGCCGTCGTCGGCCGGCAGGGCCGTGCCCTGCAGCCCCAGGGCAAACGCCCCCAACAGGTGCACCACCCACAGGCCGGTGCCCAGGGTCAGCGCCGCGCTCAGGTGGGCCAGGCGCGCCTGCAGCGGCACCGCGGCCTTGTGGGCCAGGCCGGTGATCTGCATCACCAGCACGCAGGCGGTGACGGCGGCCAAGGCCGACAGCGCCACCAGCCAGCCGTCCGGGCTGGGGGCCGGGTGGGGCAGTGACAGTGCGTCGGTCAGCGTCCAGGCCATGGCGCGGGTCAGCGGGGCCGGCGCTCGTAGGTCACGAAGGCAAAGGCCAGCCCGTCGTCGCTGCGGTGGCGCTCGCGGGCGGTTTCGGTCCAGTCCGGCCCCAGGGTGGGGGCGTGGGCGTCGCCGTCGTACACGCGGTCGATTTCGGTCACCAGCGCCCGCTGCGCCAGCGGTTCGGCTTGGGCGTAGATTTGTGCGCCGCCCATGACCCAGACCTCGGCCGGGGCGGGCGTTTGAGCGCGGCACCGGGCCAGGGCCGCCTCCAGGCTGTCCACGGGCACGGCGCCTTCGGCCTGCAGCGCCGCGGCGCGCTGGGGGTCGCGCGTCAGCACCAGATTCAGGCGGCCGGGCAGGGGCCGAAAGCGCGCCGGCAGCGACTCCCAGGTGGCCCGCCCCATGACGACCGGGCAGCCTTGGGTGTGGCGCCTGAAGTGCGCCAGGTCTTGCGGCAGGTGCCAGGGCATGGCGTTGTCCCGGCCGATGACGCCGTTGGCGGCGCGGGCGTAGATGAGGTTGATGCGCATGGCGGCCCAGCATAGCAGCCCCGCCCCGCCGTGGCTGGCCGGGGGGTATGGTCCGTCCTGGCCCATCCGCCGCCACCGCCCGGCCCGGTTTGGGCACAATGCCCGCATGCCGAACACCACCGCCGCCTTTCCCTTTTGTGCCTGGCTGGGCCTGCGTCACCCCGTGGTCCAGGCGCCCATGGCCGGCTCGCAGGACAGCGCGCTGGCGTTGGCCGTGTGCGCCGCTGGCGGCCTGGGCTCCCTGCCCGCCGCCACCCTGAGCCTGGACGCTTTGCGTGCCGAACTGCAGCGCTTGCAGGCGCAGGCGGCCGGCCCCTACAACGTCAACTTCTTCTGCCACCGCCCGCCCACGCACGACGCGGCGCGCGAAGCCGCCTGGCACCGGGCTCTGGCGCCGTTCTGCGCCGAGGCCGGTCTGCCGCCGCCCAGTGGCCCGGCCGTGGCGGCGCGCGCCCCCTTCAGCGCCGCCGCCGCCGAGCTGCTGGCCGCCTTCCGCCCCCCGGTGGTGAGTTTTCACTTTGGCTTGCCCGAGCCGGCGTTGCTGGCGCAGGTCAAGGCCTGGGGGGCCAAGGTGCTAGCCAGCGCCACCACGGTGGACGAGGCGCGCTGGCTCGAAGCCCACGGCGCCGACGCCGTGATCGCCCAGGGGCTGGAGGCCGGCGGCCACCGCGGCCTGTTCCTTACCGACGACCTGACCACCCAGCTGGGCACCTTCGCCCTGCTGCCCCAGGTGGTGCGCGCGGTGCGGGTGCCGGTGATCGCGGCCGGGGGCATTGTGGACGCCGCCGGCGTGGCCGCCGCGCAGGCCCTGGGCGCAGCCGGCGTGCAGGTGGGCACCGCCTACCTGCTGTGCCCCGAGGCCACCCCCACGCCGCTGCACCGCCAGGCGCTGCGGTCCGACGCGGCACAGCACACCGCGCTGACCAACCTGTTCACCGGGCGACCGGCGCGCGGCATCGTCAACCGCGCCATGCGCGAACTGGCCGCCGGCACGGTGGGCCTGAACCCGCTGGCCCCGGCGTTTCCGCTGGCGGCCAGCGCCATGGCGCCCTTGCGCGCCGCCGCCGAAAGCGCGGGCCGCAGCGACTTCACCCCGCTGTGGGCGGGCCAGGGCGCGCCCGCCTGCCGCCCCCTGCCGGCGGGCGCGCTGACCCAGGCACTGGCCAGCGGCTGGCGGACCTGAGCGCCGGCCGCGCCACGGCGGGCCGCTTCGGCGTGCCCGACCGTCGCCCGGCGGTGCCTGTCGCTAAAATGAAGGGTTAGCCCAGCCGGTGCCCGTGCGCCGCTGCGCCGGCCCCTCAACCCCGACCCCCCGCGTGGTGCCGCCACGCCGCAGCCGACCATGACCCAGCCTTCCGCGACACCCGTGGCCTCCGTGGCCGAGATCCGCAAGACCTTCCTGGACTTCTTCGCCGCCAAGGGCCACACCGTGGTCGCGTCCAGCCCGCTGGTGCCCGGCAACGACCCGACACTGATGTTCACCAACAGCGGCATGGTGCAGTTCAAGGACGTGTTCCTGGGCACCGACAAGCGCAGCTACGTGCGCGCCGCTTCCGTGCAGGCCTGCCTGCGCGCCGGTGGCAAGCACAACGACCTGGAAAACGTGGGCTACACCGCCCGCCACCACACCTTCTTCGAGATGCTGGGCAACTGGTCCTTCGGCGACTACTTCAAGCGCGAATCGCTGAAATGGGCCTGGGAACTGCTGACCGAGGTCTACCAGCTGCCGGCCGAGCGCCTGCTCGCCACCGTGTACGCCGAGGACGACGAGGCCTACGACATCTGGACCCAGGAAATCGGCCTGCCGCCCGAGCGCGTCATCCGCATTGGCGACAACAAAGGCGGCCGCTACAAGTCCGACAACTTCTGGATGATGGCCGACACCGGCCCCTGCGGCCCGTGCTCGGAAATTTTCTACGACCACGGCGACCACATCCCCGGCGGCCCCCCGGGCAGCCCGGAAGAAGACGGCGACCGCTTCATCGAGATCTGGAACAACGTGTTCATGCAGTTCGAGATGCACGAAGACGGCTCCGTCACCCCGTTGCCCGCCCCCTGCGTGGACACCGGCATGGGCCTGGAGCGCCTGGCGGCCATCCTGCAGCACGTGCACAGCAACTACGAAATCGACATCTTCGACGCGCTCATCCAGGCCGCCGCCCGCGAAACCGGCTGCAGCGACCTGGCCAACCCGTCGCTGAAGGTGATCGCCGACCACATCCGCGCCACCGCCTTCCTGATCAGCGACGGCGTGATTCCGTCGAACGAAGGCCGCGGCTACGTGCAGCGCCGCATCGTGCGCCGCGCCATCCGCCACGGCTACAAGCTGGGGCGCAAGGCACCGTTCTTCCACAAGCTGGTGCCCGACCTGGTGCGCCTGATGGGCGCGGCCTACCCGAACCTGGCGGCACAAGCCCAGCGCATCACCGAGGTGCTGAAGGCCGAGGAAGAGCGCTTTTACGAGACGCTGGAAAACGGCATGCAGATCCTGGACGCCGCGCTGGCCGACGGCGCGAAGGTGCTGCCCGGCGACGTGGCCTTCAAGCTGCACGACACCTACGGCTTCCCGCTCGACTTGTCGGCCGACGTGTGCCGCGAGCGCGGCCTGGGCGTGGACGAGGCCGGCTTCAAAGCCGCCATGGAAAAGCAAAAAGCCCAGGCCCGCGCCGCCGGCAAGTTCAAAATGGACAAGGCGCTGGACTACACCGGTGCCGGCAACACCTTCGTCGGTTACGAGCAGCTGGCCACCCAGGCCAAGGTGCTGGCCCTGTACGTGGACGGCACCCCGGTGGCCGAACTGAAGCACGGCCAGACCGGTGTGGTGGTGCTGGACACCACGCCCTTCTACGCCGAAAGCGGCGGCCAGGTGGGCGACCAAGGCGCGCTGACCAGCGGCTCGGCCCGCTTCGCGGTCGAAGACACCCTGAAGATCAAGGCCGATGTCTTCGGCCACCACGGCGTGCTGGAACAAGGCACCCTGGCCGTGGGCGACCACGTGGCCGCCGAGGTGGACACCGCCCTGCGCGCCGCCACCGTGCGCAACCACAGCGCCACCCACCTGATGCACAAGGCCCTGCGCGAAGTGCTGGGCGGCCACGTGCAGCAAAAAGGCTCGCTGGTCAACGCCGAGCGCACCCGCTTCGACTTTGCCCACAACGCCCCGGTGACCGACGCCGAAATCCGCCAGATCGAGGCCATCGTCAACGCCGAAATTCTGGCCAACGCCGCCGCGCAGGCGCGGGTGATGGACATCGAAAGCGCCCAGAAGACCGGCGCCATGATGCTGTTCGGTGAGAAATACGGTGAGACGGTGCGGGTACTCGACATCGGCTCCAGCCGCGAACTGTGCGGCGGCACCCACGTGCAGCGCACCGGCGACATCGGCCTGTTCAAGGTGGTGGCCGAAGGCGGCGTGGCCGCCGGTGTGCGCCGCATCGAAGCCGTGACCGGCGCCAACGCTTTGGCCTACCTGCAAAGCCTGGAAGCCACCGTGAGCGAAGCCGCCGGTGCCCTCAAAGCCCCCGCCGCCGAACTGACCGGCCGCGTCGCGCAGACGCTGGAGCAGATCAAGGCGCTGGAAAAGGAAGTGGCCGCCTTGAAAGGCAAGCTGGCGTCCGCCCAGGGCGACGAGCTGCTGGGTCAGGCGGTGGACGTGAAAGGCCTGAAAGTGCTGGCCGCGAAGCTGGACGGCGCCGACGCCAAGGTGCTGCGCGAGACCATGGACAAGCTCAAGGACAAGCTGAAAACCGCCGCCATCGTGCTGGCCGCCGTGGACGGTGGCAAGGTACAGATCGCCGCCGGTGTGACCGCCGACAGCGTGGGCAAGGTCAAGGCCGGCGAACTGGTGAACTTTGTGGCCCAGCAGGTGGGCGGCAAGGGCGGCGGCAAGCCCGACATGGCCATGGCCGGCGGCACCGACGCCGCGGGCCTGCCCCAGGCCCTGGCCAGCGTGCAAGGGTGGGTGGCCGAGCGGGTGTGATCGCCGCAGTCTGCCCCGGCTGAATGCCCAAGCCGCAACGTCTGAGCGTTGCGGCTTTTTTATCAAACATCCCCCAAACAGGGGATGTTCAAAGTGCTGACAAGTTGAAACAATCCACGAAGTTTTAACACGGTGGAGTAAATAAATGAAAGTAGGGCTTTTCCTGCTGGCTGTCGCAGCAATCACTGCAGGTTGTGCGGCACCCGCTCGCTTCGATTTCGTAAAAGAAGGAGCATCAGATCACCAGCGTACAGATGCTCGTTCTGAATGTGACTACCAAATTCGGTTGAACAAAACGCCTGCTCATGAACAAGAAGAATTGCGCAGACTTTGTATGCAAGGCAAGGGGTATCGTTTGAAACGAATCAATTGAGAGCAGGTGCTCCTCAGCATCCCGATTGATAATATCTCAGTTTTACTGGCGCTGGTTTCAGAAGAGAAGTCGCCCAAACTGAAGGGCGATTTGGGTATTGGCAAAAGCAGTTTGGGCTTGAATTCTGAGATAAGTTGACGGTATGGCGTCTTTGCTACGCATTCCTCCGTACCCACCGCCCCAGCGGTGCCTCCACCCAGCGTTCGAACGCCCCGCCGAGCAGCACGCTCACGCCCCACACCGCCAGGAACAGCGCCACCCCGGCCACGGCGCCGTGCAACTCCCAGGCCGCGAACAGCGCGTTGCCCAGCAGCAGCACCGGGAAGTGCACCAGAAACAGCGCGTACGACGAGCGCCCCAGCACCTGCAGCGCGGCGCCCAGGCCGCAGGGCAAGGGCAGGCGCCAGGCCCAGCGCTGCACGGTGGCCAGCCACAGGGCCACGGCCAGCGCCAGGGCGATGCGGTGCCGGAATTCCAGCAGCAGGGCCAGCGTGCCCAGCACGACCAGGCCGGCGAGCCACGCGCCCCGGGCCCACGCCTGTGGCCATTGCCCGGACCAGCGCGCCATCACCCCCAGCCCGTAGGCGCCGAAGAAGTAGATCGACCAGTCGTCCAGCCCAGGGGCGCGGTTCCACCACAGCAGGGAGGCGGCCGCGGCCCCCAGCACCAGCACCTGCGCCGGCCACGCCTGCCCGCCGCGCTGGCCCAGCCACAGCAGCAGCGCCAGCAGCGCGTACAACTGGAAGTCGATGGCCACGTACCAGATGCCGGCCGACAGCGCTTCCACCCCCATCACCTCCTGCAGCAGCAGGGCGTGGGCCAGCCATTCGTCCAGCGAGGGGGGCTCGGGCACCAGGTCGCCGCTCAGCCAGGGGCGGGACACGGCCGCAGCCGCCATGGCCAGCGCCAGCGCCACCAGGAACGGCGGGGCCAGCCGCAGGTAGCGCCGCCACAGGCTGAGCCCCAGCGCCGACACGCCGCCCGCCATGGCCGGCATCAGGCTGGGCACGGCCAGGTAGCCGCCCAGCACCAGGAACACCTGCACCGCCATGCGGCCGTAGCCGTAGAGCCAGTCCATCAGGGCCGGGGCGGCGTGTTCCATGGCCTCGGCCACCGGCCCGTAGGCCGACAGGTGGTGCAACACGATGGTTTGCGACGCCAGCACCTTGAGCGCGTCGATGCCGGGTTGGCGGGCGGTGGTCACGGTGCGTCCGGCCAGCGCAGGCAACGCGCGCTCTCGAAGCGCCGGGGCGCGCCGGTCACCGGGTCGGTGAAGGCGATGGCCTGGGCCAGCAGGCGCAGCGGGTTGGTAAAGTCTTCGGCCTCGCCCGGTGCGCGCCGCACCACCGGGTAGAACTGGTCGCCCGCCATCGGCAGGCCCAGGCCGTTCAGGTGCACGCGCAACTGGTGGCGTTTGCCGCTCACGGGTTCCAGCCGGTAGCGCGCCCACGGGCCGCGCTGCTCCAGCAGGTGGATGTGGGTTTCGCTGTTGTCGGGCAGGCCTTCGTGCGGCGCGGCTTCGCGCATTTTGTAGAAGGCGTCCTCGCACTCCAGGATGTGGCTGCGGCGCGTCTGCGGCCAGGCCAGGTGCGGCGCAGCGGGGGCGATGGCTTCGTAGGTTTTGGCTATGTGCCGTTCGCGGAACAGGCGCTGGTAGGCGTCGCGGTCTTGCGGGCGCACGCTGAACACCACCAGCCCGGCGGTTTCGCGGTCGATGCGGTGCAGCGGGCTGAGGTTGGGCAGGTTCAGCCGTCTTTTCAGGCGCACCAGCAGGCTCTGCTGCACGTAGCGCCCACCGGGAGTGACGGGCAGAAAGTGCGGTTTGTCGGCCACCACCAGGTGTTCGTCCTGGAACACCACCGTTTCCTCGAACGGAATGACCGGCTCCTGCGGCAGCGCGCGCCAGTAGTACACGCGGGCGCCGTTCTCGTAAGGGGCTTCGGGTGGCAAGGGCAAGCCGTCGTCGCCCACCACCTCGCCGGCTTGCATGCGCTGCAGCCATTCGGTGCGCGGCACGCGCGGCAGGCGCTCGGCCAGAAAGTCCAGCAGCGTGGGCCAGGGCGCCACGCGCATGCGCGGCAGCGCCACGCAACTGGGCGAGACCCCGTCGCGCATGGGGATGGACGCGTTTTTGGGCACGTGGGCCATGGTGGCTTTTGGGGGCGCGGTCAGCGCAGGAAGCGGGCGCGCACCCGCAGGTCCGGCCCCACGGGCGTCACCTCGTGGAAAGCCAGCTTGGGCCCTTGGTCCAGTTCGGTGAACGGGCCGATGTTCGCCAGCCCGGCGCCGGGGCCCAGCAATTGCGGCGCCAGGTAGAGCAGCAGTTCGTCCACCAGCCCTTCGCGCAGAAAGGAGCCGTTGAGCTTGTGGCCGGCCTCCAGGTGCAGTTCGTTCACGCCACGCCGGGCCAGGTCGGCCAGCATGGCGGCCAGGTCCACCTTGGCGTGCGCTCCCGCAGCGCCGGGGGCACCGGGACAGTCCACCACGGTGGCGCCTGCTTGCGCCAGCGCGGCGCGCTGGGCGGCGGTGGCGGGCGGGTCGCTGGCGGTGTAGATCAACACCTCGCCCGGCGGCGGCAGAATGCGCGCGGCTGGCGCGATCTCCAGCCGGGAGTCCACCACCACCCGCAGCGGCTGGCGCGGGGTGGGCACCAGCCGCACATCGAGCCGGGGGTCGTCTTCCAGCACGGTGCCGATGCCCGTCAGCACGGCCGATGCGCGCCGGCGCCAGGCGTGGCCATCGGTGCGGGCGGCTTCACTGGTGATCCACTGGCTCACGCCGTTGGCCAGCGCGGTGGTGCCGTCGAGCGACGCCGCAATTTTCAGGCGCACCCAGGGCCGGCCGCGTTCCATGCGGCTCAAAAAGCCGATGTTCAGCTCGCGGCTGGCCACGGCCAGGGGGTGTTGCGGGTCCAGCAGGTGCACGTCAATGCCAGCGGCGCGCAGCCGCGCCAGCCCTTGGCCGCCCACCAGCGGGTTGGGGTCGGGCAGGGCCACGACCACACGCCCCACCTGGGCGGCGATCAGCGCGTCGCAGCAGGGCGGGGTGCGGCCGTGGTGGCTGCAGGGTTCCAGCGTGACCAGGGCGGTGGCCCCACGCAGGTCGGCCCCAGAGGCCTGGGCGGCGCGCAGCGCCACCACTTCGGCGTGTGCGCCACCGGCTGCTTGGGTGTGCCCCTCAAACACCTGCCCGTTGCGGGTGACCAGCCGGCACGCCACCCGCGGGTTCGGGTCGGACAGGCCGATGGCCTGGGCCGCCAACGCGTCCAGGCCGTCCAGCCACTCGGGCGGGCAGGGGGCGGGGGAGGGGGCGTTCATGTCAGCGCGCCGTGCGGCCGGGGGCGGCGCGGTTCAGGCCGGGCGGCGGAACACCAGGTCCCACACGCCGTGGCCCAGGCGCAGGCCCCGGTTCTCGAACTTGGTCAGCGGCCGGTACTCGGGCTTGGGTGCGTAGCCGCCCAGGCCGGCGTCGGTGGCGGTGTTGGCCAGCAGCGGCTCGGCGGTCAGCACCTCCAACATCTGCTCGGCGTAGGGCTGCCAGTCGGTGGCGCAATGGATGTAACCACCGGGCTTGAGCCGGCTCACCAGCTTGGCCACCAGCGGCGGCTGGATCAGGCGGCGCTTGTTGTGCTTCTTTTTGTGCCAGGGGTCGGGGAAGAAGATGTGCACCCCGTCCAGCGTACCCTCGGGCAGCATGTGGTCCAGCACCTCCACCGCGTCGTGCTGCAGGATGCGGATGTTGGCAATCGCCTGCTCGCCGATGCGTTTGAGCAGCGCGCCCACGCCGGGCTCGTGCACTTCGCAGCACAGGAAGTTCTCGTCCGGGCGCACCCGGGCGATGTGCGCCGTGGCTTCGCCCATGCCAAAGCCAATTTCCAGAATCAGCGGCGCGCTGCGGCCGAAGGCGGCGGGTGCGTCCAGCGCCTGCGGCGCGTAAGGCAGCAGAAAACGCGGCCCCAGGTCGGCAAAGGCCTTGGCCTGGCCGGTGGTGGTGCGGCCCGCGCGCTTGACGAAGCTCTTGATGGTTTTGGGGTGCGGCACGCCCTGGGGCGCACCGGCCGCGTCGGCGGGCGGCTGGTGGGGGGCGGTGTCGCCCGGGGTGGGGGATGGGGTAGCGTTCACAGCCCGGCATTGTAGGCACCCGGGCCGTTGCTGGCCATGTGCCGGCTGGCCACCATGGCGGCGCACGCGGGCGGCGCGGGGGTCAGGTCAGCGCCGCCCGCCGGGCCCAGTGCTCGGTCCAGGCGGCCAGCGCCGCTTCCACCGGGCCGTGCTGGGCGGGCAGGTGCAGCGCCCGGGCGGCGGCGTTCAGGGCGGCCAGCGGGTCGCGCACGTCCAGCGGCGGGGCGCCGTGTTGCTTCGAGAGTTTTTCGCCGTCCGCACCGCGCACCAGCGGGGTGTGGCGGTAGCGCGGCGTGGGCAGGCCCAGCGCCCGCTGCAGCAGGATTTGCCGTGCGGTGTTGTCGGCCAGGTCCTCGCCACGCACCACATGGGTGATGCCCTGGTCCGCATCGTCCACCACCACCGCCAGCTGGTAGGCCCACAGGCCGTCGGCGCGGCGCAGCACGAAGTCGCCCACGGCCTGGGCCACGTCCTGGTGCTGCGCGCCCAGGCGCGCGTCGTGCCAGCGCAGGGGCGTGGCGCTGCCGGTGGCGGCCAAGGCCGCCGGCACGTGCAGCCGCCAGGCGCGCGCGGGGCGGCCCTGCAGCCCGCCGCGTTCCGGGCGGCAGGTGCCGGGGTAGGGCCGTTCCACGTGCCGTTCGTGCGCCCAGCCCTGGGCCGCCAGCGCCTGTGCAATGTCCTTGCGGGTGCAGGCGCAGGGGTAGGCCAGCCCCGCAGCCACCAGTCGGTCCAGCGCGGCCTGGTACAGCGCGCCGCGCCGCGATTGCCAGCACACCGGCCCGTCGGGGTGCAGGCCCAGCGCGGCCAGTTGCTGCAGGATCTGCGCGTCGGCCCCCGGCACGCAGCGGCCCGCGTCCACGTCCTCGATGCGCACCCGCCAGACGCCGTGGTGGGCGCGGGCGTCCAGCCAGCTGGCCAGCGCCGCCACCAGCGAGCCCGCGTGCAAGGGCCCGGTGGGCGAGGGCGCGAAGCGCCCGTGGTAGCCGGCGGGCCGCGCCGTCATGCCATGGCGAGTGCCAGTTCCAGGCCCGACACGAAAGCGTTTTCCACCCGGTACCCCAGGCACCAGTCGCCGCACAGGCCCAGGCCCTGGCGCGCGTCCCACAAGAAGGGCAGGCCCAGCGGGGTTTGCGTTTGCGCGTAGCGCCAGCGGTGCACCGCGGCGTGCCCGGGCTGGGCGCGGATGCCGGTGATCTCGGCAAAACCCTTGAGCAGTTTGGCCGTCACGCGCTCGGCGTCGTCTTCCAGGTGTTCGGCCGACCAGGCCGGGCTGGCCTGGACCGTCCAGCGCTCCACCGGGCTGCGGCCGGGTTTGCTGGTTTCCCGCGCCAGCCAGCGGATGCGGTGGTGGTCGCCGCGCGCGGCGTGCCAGCGCGGCCCAAAGCCCGCGGCACCGGCCTGCGTCGCCTGGGGAAAGGCGACCATCAGCGTCCAGCAGGGGGCCACCGCCACCGCGTCCAGCTGGGTCTGCCAGGCTGGGGCCAGGCCGCTGTCGCGCAGCAGCGCCTGGGCCTGGGGGTGCGGCACGGCCAGCACCACCTGGTCAAAGCCGCCATGCACCTGCTGGGCGCCTTGCGGGCCTTGGGTGCGCAGCTGCCAGCGCAGGGGCGAGACGGCGTCGGCCTCCAGCCGCGTGACCTGGGTTTCGAGCACGGTCTGGGCGTTCAGGCTGCCGTCGGCCAGGGGCGCGGCCCAGGTTTTCACCAGTGCGTTCATGCCGGGGGTGGCCACCCAGTGGGCCTCGCGCGGGGGTGGGGCGCTGGCCATGGTCTGGCCCAGGTGGTCCAGCACGCGCACGGTGTTCACCCGCCACGGGGCGGTCAGGCCGGGCACCGTGTCCAGCGCCTGCTGGAAGCGCGGGTCGCGCACGGTGAAGAACTGGGCGCCGTGGTCGAAGCCGCCGAAGTCGCTGCGGCGGGTGGCCATGCGACCGCCGGCGCCCCGGCTTTTCTCGAACAGGGTGACGCGGTGGCCGGCCTGCACCAGGGTGCGGGCGCAGGCCACGCCGGCCATGCCGGCCCCGACGACGGCGATGTGGCGGGGTTCAGCAGGGGAGGCGCTGGGAGCGGTGCGGCGGCGCGGTGCGGGCATGGTGGGGGTCTCCAGGGCGGTGTGTGCAGCCACTGTACCAGCCCTGCGGGCCTCAGCGGGCGTGGTGGTTGTGCAGCAGGGCGTGTCGGGTGGCGGGTCGGGCCAGCTGGGCGGTCCACCAGGCCAGGGCGCGGCCCGCTTGGCCGCTGCCGCGGCGCCCACCGGGGGCCGCGTGGCCGCGCCAGGCGTAGCTGGGGCGGTACAGGCGCGCCGGCAGCGTGGTGGCCTTCACCACCAGCCGGCCCGCGTCCACAAACGGTTGCACCAGCGGCAGCGGCAGCGAGCCGCAACCCAGGCCGCGCAGTTGCGCCTCCAGCTTGTGCTGCATTGTGGGCACGGTCAGCACGTCCTGGCCGGGCAGCAGGCCAAAGGTCAGGCCGCTGCCGCGCTGGGTCGAATCGGCCACCGCCACCACCCGGTGGGGTTGCAGGTCGGCGGGGGTCAGCGCTTCGGTGGCCTGGGCCAGCGGGTGGTGCGGCGCCACCACAAACACGAATTGCACCTCGCCCAGCGGCGCGCTGTGCAGACCCTGGGCGTTCACGCTGTCCAGCGTCACCCCCAGCGCCAGGTCGGCCTGGCCGGTCAGCAGCGTCTCCAGCGTCCCCGACAGGGTTTCGGCCCGCAGCCGCAGCCGGGTGGGCGCACCCAGTTCGTAAAACGCCTCGCACAGCTCGAACAGGGTGGTGCGCGAGACGATGGCGTCGGCGGTGATGGTCAGCTGCGGCTCCCAGCCGGTGGCGATGCGCTTGACGCGCTGGGCCACCGCGTCCAGTTCCAGCAGCAGGTGCTCGCTCACGCGCAGCAGCTCGGCGCCGGCGGGGGTGAGCTGGGCGCGGCGCGCGTGGCGGTCGAACAGCAACACGTCCAGCGCCTCCTCCACCTGGCGCACCCGGTAGGTCAGGGCGCTGGGCACCAGGCCCAGTTCGCGCGCGGCCGCGGCCATGCTGCCGGCGCGTGCCACGGTGCCGATCAGGGTGAGGTTTTCGGGTGACAGGGCGGCGCGCTGTTTTTGCATGCAAGGGTCTGGAGTGTTCAGTATTTTTGAATCATGCCAGCAAACCGCTGCGCCGTCACCCCGGCCGCCGCGGGCTACAGTGGAGTCCTCGCCACCCCACACCGGAGACCGCCATGATGCAACTGCGCCGCTCGCAAGAGCGTGGCCACGCCGACCACGGTTGGTTGCAAAGCCACCATTCCTTTTCCTTCGCCGACTACTTCGACCCCGCCTTCATGGGCTGGGGCAACCTGCGCGTCATCAACGAAGACCGCATCGCTCCGGGCACCGGCTTTGGCACCCACGGCCACCGCGACATGGAAATCGTCAGCTACGTGCTGGCCGGCAACCTGGCCCACCGCGACAGCCTGGGCAACGTGCAGGGCATCCCCCCCGGCGAGGTGCAGCGCATGAGCGCCGGCCGTGGCGTGACGCACAGCGAGTTCAACCACGCCCCGAACCAGACCACGCATTTCCTGCAGATCTGGATCGAACCGAGCGAGCGCGGCATCGACCCCGGCTACGAGCAAAAAGCCTTTGCCGAGGCCGACAAACGCGGCCGCCTGCGCCTGGTGGCCGCGCCCGACGGCGCCGACGGCGCGGTGACCCTGCACGCCGATGCGCGCCTGTACGCCGGCCTGTTCGACGGCCCGGAAACCGCCGAACTGGCCCTGGATCCGGCCCGCAAGGCCTACGTGCACCTGGTGCGCGGCCGCCTGCGCGCCAACGGCCAGCCGCTGAGCGCTGGCGATGCGCTGATGCTCCAGGACGAATCGTCCCTGCGGCTCGACCAGGGCTGTGAGGCCGAAGTGCTGGTGTTCGACCTGGCCCCCTGAATTTTTCACCCCCTCGGCCCGCCCGGGCCCTTCCCTTGCAGGAGTTGTTTCCATGACCCAAGTCGTTGTTGTTTACCATTCCGGCTACGGCCACACCCAGCGCGTGGCCCAGCTCGTGGCCGAAGGCGCCCAAGCCGAGCTGCTGCCCATCGACGCCGACGGCAACCTGCCCGACGGCGGCTGGGACACGCTGAACGCGGCCGACGCCATCATTTTCGGCACCCCCACCTACATGGGCGGCCCGAGCTGGCAGTTCAAGAAGTTTGCCGACGCGTCGTCCAAGGCCTGGTTCGGTCGCGCCTGGCAGGACAAGGTGTTCGGCGGTTTCACCAACAGCGCCAGCCTGAACGGCGACAAGGGCGCCACGCTGATCCAGCTCCAGACCCTGGCGTCGCAACACGGTGGGCTGTGGGTCAGCCTGGGGCTGCTGCCGGCCAACACCCTGGCCGCCACCCGCCAAGACGTCAACAACCTGGGCGGCTCGGTCGGCCTGTTGGTGCAGTCGCCGTCCGACGCCGGCGCCGACAAAATCCCCCAAGGCGACCTGGACACCGCCCGCCTGTACGGCGCGCGGGTGGCCGCGGTGGCGGCCAAGTTGCGCGGCTGACCTGACCTAGGCTGGGCCGCGGTGATGCGTCTCGTGCCCGGCGACGGGGTCGCCCCGGGCTTGGCCTGCCGGCCCCCTGCGCCAGGGGGGGCCTCTACAATCCCCGGATGTTTGTCCACCTGCGCCTGCACACCGAATTTTCCGTGGTCGATGGGACCACCCGCGTTGACGAAACGGTGGAGGCCGCCGCGGCCGATGGCCAGCCGGCCCTGGCCATCACCGACCTGAGCAACCTCTTCGGCGCGGTCAAGTTCTACAAGGCCGCGCGCGGCGCCGGCGTCAAGCCGGTGATCGGTGCCGAGGTGTTTGTGCAGGGCCTGGGCGGCGAGGTCGCCCCCGGCGCGTCGGTGCAGGCGCAGAGCCTGCCGCGCCTGCTGCTGCTGGTGCAAAGCCACCCGGGCTACCTCAACCTGTGCGAGCTGCTGGCGCGCGCCTGGACGCGCAACGTGGTGCGCGACCAGGCCGGCGTCAAGTGGGAGTGGTTGCAGGAGCTGAACGACGGGCTGATCGTGCTGTCCGGCGCCCACAGCGGCCCGGTGGGCCAGGCCCTGCTGGCCGGCGACGAGGCCAAGGCCGCCGACCTGGCGCTGCAACTGGCCGGCGCCTTTCCGCACCGTTTCTACATCGAACTGCAACGTGCCGGCCGCCCCGATGACGAACGCCACGTGGCCGCCGCCGTGCCCCTGGCCGCTCGGCTCAAGCTGCCGGTGGTGGCCACCCACCCGGTGCAGTTCCTGGGCCCGGACGACTACGAAGCCCACGAAGCACGTGTCTGTATCGCCGAAGGCGAAATCCTGGGCAACCACCGCCGGGTGCGCAAGTTCACCCGCGACCAGTATTTCAAGTCGTCCGAAGAAATGGCCGCGCTGTTCGCCGATGTGCCCAGTGCCCTGGCCAACACGGTGGAAATCGCCAAGCGCTGCAACCTCACGCTCACGCTGGGCAAGCCGCAGTTGCCCAACTTCCCCATTCCGCCGGTCGATGGCGTGGTGATGTCGGTGGAGGACTACTTCCGCCACGTCTCGCACGAGGGATTGAAGGCGCGCCTGATCCACCTCTATCCGGACGAAGCCCAGCGCGAAGCCGAGCGCCCGCGCTACGTGGAACGGCTGGAGTTCGAGCTCAACACCATCCTCAAGATGGGCTTCCCGGGCTACTTCCTCATCGTGGGCGACTTCATCCAGTGGGCCAAGGAAAACGGCTGCCCGGTGGGGCCGGGCCGGGGTTCCGGCGCCGGTTCGCTGGTGGCCTACGCGCTGCTCATCACCGACCTGGACCCGCTGCAGTACAACCTGCTGTTCGAGCGCTTCCTGAACCCGGAGCGGGTGTCCATGCCCGACTTCGACATCGACTTCTGCCAGACCAACCGCGACCGCGTCATCGATTACGTCAAGGACAAGTACGGCAAGGACGCGGTGAGCCAGATCGCCACCTTCGGCACCATGGCGGCGCGTGCGGCCATCCGCGACGTGGGCCGGGTGCTGGACTTTGCCTACGGCTTCTGCGACGGCATTTCCAAGCTCATTCCCAACAAGCCGGGCATGAGCGTGACGCTGCAGTACCCGCCCGACCCGCCCAAGCCCGGCGACAAGAACAACTACGCGATCGCCATGGAGCCGGTACTGGCCGAGCGCATCCAGAAAGAGGAAGAGGTCAAGCAGCTGATCGAGCTGGCGCAGAAGCTCGAAGGCATGACGCGCAACATCGGCATGCACGCCGGGGGGGTGCTGATCGCGCCCGGCAAGCTGACGGATTTCTGCCCGCTGTACCAGCAGCCAGGCAGCGAATCGGCCGTCAGCCAGTACGACAAAGACGACGTGGAGGCCGTGGGCCTGGTGAAGTTCGACTTCCTGGGCCTGGCCACGCTGACCATTCTGGAACTGGCCAAAGAATTCATTCTGCGGCGCCACCCCAGCCAGGCCGGCTTTGCGTTCGAGAACATCCCGCTCGACGACAAAGCCACCTACAAACTGTTTCAGGACGGCAAGACCGAAGCGGTGTTCCAGTTTGAAAGCCGCGGCATGCAGGGCATGCTGCGCGACGCCAAGCCCACCCGGCTGGAAGACCTGATCGCCCTGAACGCGCTGTACCGCCCGGGCCCGATGGACCTGATCCCCAGCTTCGTGGCGCGCAAACACGGCCGCGAAGAAGTGGAGTACCCGCACCCGGCGGTGGCCGACATGCTGTCCGAGACCTACGGCATCATGGTCTACCAGGAGCAGGTGATGCAGACCGCGCAGATCCTGGGCGGCTACAGCCTGGGTGGCGCCGACCTGCTGCGCCGCGCCATGGGCAAGAAAAAGGCCGAGGAAATGGCCGAGCACCGCGAGAAGTTCCGCGCCGGTGCCCTGGCCACCCACGGCATCGGCCAAGACAAGGCCGACGAGGTCTTCGACCTGATGGAAAAGTTCGCGGGCTACGGCTTCAACAAGTCGCACGCCGCCGCCTACTCGCTGCTGGCCTACCACACCGGCTGGCTCAAGGTCCATTTCACGGCGGAGTTCTTCTGCGCCAACATGACCATCGAAATGGACGACACCGACAAGCTCAAGGTGTTGTTCGAGGACGCGCTCAAGTTCGGCATCACCTTCGAGGCGCCCGACGTGAACCGCGGCACCTACCGCTTCGAGCCGGTCAGCGACAAGGTCATCCGCTACGGCCTGGGCGCCGTCAAGGGCACCGGCCAGCAGGCCATTGAAGCCATCGTGGCGGCCCGCGAGGGCAAGGGCGTGGGCCCGGCCGGCGACACCGTGGGCCCGTTCAAGAGCCTGTTCGACTTCTGCAACCGGGTGGACCGCAGCCGCCTGAACAAGCGCACGGTGGAGGCACTGATCAAGGCCGGCGCCTTCGACCATTTCGACCTCAACCGCGCGGCGCTGCTGGCCTCGGTGGAGCGGGCCTTCGACTACGCCAACGCCCAGCAGGCCAACGCCAACCAGGGCGGCCTGTTCGACATGTTCGGTGCCGACGACCACGGCGCCAGCACCCAGGAACCCGACCTGGTGGACATGCTGCCCTGGGGCATCAAGGAACGCCTGACGCACGAGAAAACCGCCATCGGCTTCTACCTCAGCGGCCACCTGTTCGACGAGGTGGAGCGCGAGGTGCGCCGCTTCGCCCGCACCCCCATCGGTGACGTGGTGGACAGCCGCGACCCGGTGCTGCTCGCCGGCATCGTCACCGACCTGCGCATCATCAATGGCCAGCGCGGCAAGGTCGCCATTTTCAAGCTGGACGACAAGACCGGCACGCTGGAAGCCACCGCCGATGAAGCCCTCATCAACCAGCACAAAAACCTGCTGAAGGACGACGAACTGGTGCTGGCCCAGGTGCTGGCGCAGCCGGACCGCTTCTCGGGCGGCTTGCGGCTCAAGGTGCAGCAATTGTGGGATTTGGGCGCGGCGCGTTGCCGCTTTGGCAAATACCTGCGCGTGGCGGTCAATGGCCAGGCGCCCGACGTGGCGGCGCTGTTGCGCGAGTTCCCGGCCAAGCGCGAGATGAGCGAGCAGGGCGAACTGGTGCGCGGCCTGCCGGTGCGCCTGCAGGTGCTGCGCGGGACCGCGCGCTGCGACATCCAGCTGGGCGAGCAGGCGCTGGTGTTCCCGTCGGACGCGGCCCTGGCCGCCTGGAAGGCCCAGGCCCACGAGCGCCGCGCCGAAATCGTGTTCGACTGACCCCGCGCCCGAGCGGTTGTTCAGTCCTGCGGCCGGAAGCCCAGGATCAGCGTGCCGGGCACCCGGCCGTTCTCGTCCTGCGGCAGTTTGCCGGTGCGTTCCACCGCGCGCAGCACCGCGTTGTCCCACGCCGGGTGGCCGCTGGACTGCAGCAAGCGGCTGCCCACGATGGTGCCGTCGGGCAGGGTTCTGACCTCCACCTCGGCACGCGGGTTGCCGGCCACGGCGTCGGCGAAGACGATGTTGGGGCGGATGCGTGCCACCAGCTTGCCCGCGTAGCCGGCCGACGGCCCGCTGGACTGCTGGGCCGTGCCGCGCGCACCCGCCGACCCGGTGGCCCCGGCCTGCCCCATCATGCGGGCCAGGTTTTTCTGGCGTTCGGCCTCCAGCAAGGCGTCTTGTTTGGCGGCCTCGGCCTTGGCGCGCGCCGCTTTGTCGCGCGCCAGCTGGGCGGCTTTTTCTTGGTCTGCCTTGGCTTGGGCCGCCCGCTCCTGGGCCTGCCGCTCCCGGCGTTCCTGCTCCCGCCGTTTGTGTTCCGCCTCACGCGCCAGCGCCTGTTGCCGGGCTTGCTCCTCGCGCGCCTTTTTCTGTTGTTGGGCCAGGGCGATGTCGGCGTCGCGCCGCGCCTGCGACACGTCGGGCGGGGGCGGTTCGGCGGGCCGCGGCTTGGGGGCGGGGGCCGGCGCAGGCGTCGGTTCCGGCGCCACCAGCTTGGGCGCCGCCACCTGCGGCAGGCGCGACCACAGCTCGGCCTCGGCCACCACCACCGTGTCGGTCTGCCAGCCCACACCCCAGGTCAGGGCCAGCACCAGCAGCGCGTGCACGCCCAGAGCCCAGCCCAGCGGGCCGCGCCAGCGGCCGCCGTCGGGCGGGTTCAGGTCCAGGGTGTCGGCGGTGGCCTGCATCGCCTGGGGTCAGCGGCCGGGTTGCACCGACAGGCCCACGCGGGCCACGCCGGCCACCTGCAAGGCGTTCATGGCCTGCACCACCACCTCGTACTGCACCGCCTTGTCGGCGCTGATGATGACCGGTGCCGGGCCTTCGCCCGCGGCTGGGGTGCCTTGCAGCGCTTGCACCCGGCCCACCAGGTTGGCCGCGGTCACCGGCTCGCCCGGGCCGGGGCTGCCCCCTTCCTTCACCGCGGTCCGGCCTTCCTTGTCGATCAGCACCTCGACAAAGCGCTTGGGCGGCGCCGCGCTCTTGCCCACGCTGGGCAGCTCGATCTGGCTCGGTGCGAGCATCGGCGCAGTCACCATGAAGATGATCAGCAGCACCAGCATCACGTCAATGAACGGCACCATGTTGATGTCGTTCATCGTGCGGCGGCCTTTGCCGCGAGAGGCGAGGGCGGGCATGGCGGCGTTCCGGTCAGCGGCCGGCCGGGGCCAGGCCGGCGGGCGCACCCGCGGCCCCGACGTTGCGGTGCAGGATGTTGGAGAACTCTTCCATGAAGGTCTCCAGCCGGTTGGCCACGCGGTCGATGTCGTGGGTGAAGCGGTTGTAGGCCACCACCGCCGGAATCGCCGCGAACAGACCGATGGCCGTGGCCACCAGCGCCTCGGCGATGCCGGGGGCCACCGTGGCCAGGGTCACCTGCGTCAGCGCCGCCAGGCCGGTGAAGGCGTGCATGATGCCCCAGACCGTGCCGAACAGCCCGACGTAGGGCGACACCGAGCCGACCGAGCCGAGGAAGGAGAGGTTGACCTCCAGCGCGTCCACCTCGCGCTGGTAGCTCGCGCGCATGGCGCGCCGCGCGCCGTCGAGCAGTGCGTCCGGCTGGGTGATGCGGCGCTCGCGCAGCTTCTGGAACTCGCGCATGCCGCTGGCGAAAATCCGCTCCATCGGGCTGCCGGCCTGGGCGTTGCGGCTGGCCGCGTCGTACAGGTCGTTCAGGTTGGCGCCCGACCAGAAGTCGCGCTCGAAGGTCTCGGTCAGGCCGTTCACGCGCTTGAGGGCGACCACCTTGCGGAAGATCGCGGCCCAGCTGATGACCGACACCGTTATCAGCAGGGCCACCACGGCCTGCACCACCCAACTGGCGTTGAGCATCAGCGAGACGATGGAAAAGTCGTGGGTCATGGGGGCGTCAGGGCGTGGAGGATGGAATCGGGGATGCGGCCGGGCCGCAGGCGGGCGGCGTCCACCCAGCCGATGCGGATCGTGCCTTCGCACAGCCGCTGCTCGGGGGCGCCATCGCGCAGCAGCCAGGCCTCCTGTTGCAGTGTCATGGAGGCGCGGCCAAGTTCCGTCACCCGGGCGCTGACTTGCAACAAATCGTCCAGCCGCGCCGGGCGGTGGTAGCGCAGCTCGGTGCCGGTGACCACGAACATGCCGCCGGTGGTGTCGCGCAGCCGCTGCTGCTCCACCCCCAGGCTGCGCAGCCACTCGGTGCGGGCGCGCTCAAAAAACTTCAGGTAGTTGGCGTAGAAGACGATGCCGCCCGCATCCGTGTCTTCCCAATACACCCGCACCGGCCATTGAAACACCTGGGTGCTCCCCTCAGGCGTCGGCGGCCGGCGGCGCATCGGCCGGTGCGCTGGTGGGCACGACCGCCTTGGCCGGCCGGCCGTGGCCGCGCTTCTGGTCGCGCTCCACCTCCAGCGCACGCCACTGCGGCGCCAACTGGTTCAACACGCCGTTGACGTACTTGTGCCCGTCGGTGCCACCGAAAGACTTGGCCAGTTCGATGCACTCGTTGATCACCACCCGCCACGGCACGTCCACGCAGTGGCGGAACTCGTAGGCGCCGATCCACAGCACGCCGCGCTCGATCGGCGAAATCTCGGCCAGCGGGCGGTCCAGGCAGGGGGTGATGGCCGCGTCCAGCTCCACCGCCTCGGCGATGCAGCCGTGCAGCAGCGCGTCGTAGTGGGCGCTGTCGGCCTTGTGGAAACCGCTCAGGTCGCGGGTGAACTGGTCCACGTCTTCGGCCTCGTTGCGGCCGACCAGGTGCTGGTAGAGGGCCTGCAGCGCGAATTCGCGGGCGCGGGTGCGGGCCGACTTGTCGGCGGCCTTGCGCGGACGCTCGGTGCCCGTGGGGGGGGTGGGCTGGCTCATGCGCGGTTCAACCGTTGCAGCAGGCGCGCCATTTCCACCGCCACCTGGGCGGCGTCGCGGCCTTTTTCTTCCTGGCGGGCCACGGCCTGCGGCAGGTTTTCGGTCGTCAGAATGGCGTTGGCCACCGGGATCTGGTGGTCCAGTGCCACCCGGGTCACGCCCGCGGCCGATTCGTTGCACACCAGCTCGAAGTGGTAGGTTTCGCCGCGGATGACGCAGCCCAGCGCGATCAGCGCGTCGAAGCGCTCGCTTTCGGCCATGGCCTGCAGCGCGGTGGGCACCTCCAGCGCGCCGGCCACCTGCACGTGCTCGATGTCGCCGGCCTGCACGCCCAGGGCCTGCAGCTCACCCACGCAGGCCTGCGCCAGGGCGTCGGTGATGCCCTGGTTGAAGCGCGCCTGCACGACGCCGATGCGCAAATTCGTTCCGTCCAGCGCACCGGCGCTGCCCTTGTTGGCACCCAACATCTCAATTTCCTTCGGTTTTGCTCAAAAAGCCGGTCACTTCCAGGCCGTAGCCGGTCATGCTGGGCATGCGCCGCGGCGTGCCCAGCAACTGCATCTTGTGCACGCCGCAGTCGCGCAGGATTTGCGCGCCCACGCCGTAGGTGCGCAGGTCCATGCGGCCGCGCTCCGGCGCTTGCGCCGAGCGGGCGGTGCCCTCGAACTGCGCCAGCAGCTGCTCACCGCTTTCGCCACAGTTCAGCAGCACCACCACGCCGCGGCCCCGGTCGGCCATGTGGCGCAGGCTGGTTTCCAGCGTCCAGGAGTGCATGGCGCGGTCCACCTCCAGCGCGTCCAGCACGCTCAACGGCTCGTGTACCCGCACGCTCACCGTGTCGGTGGCGCCCCAGCTGCCCTTGACCAGGGCCAGGTGCACCGCGCCGCTGGGCTGGTCGCGGTAGGCGTGCGCGGTGAACTCGCCAAACGCCGTCTGCAGCGGGCGCTGGCCCACCTTCTCCACCAGGCTTTCCACCCGGCTGCGGTGTTCGATCAGGTCGGCAATGGTGCCGATCTTCAGGCCGTGCTCGGCGGCGAACAGCTGCAGGTCCGGTAGGCGCGCCATGGTGCCGTCGTCCTTCATGATCTCGCAGATCACCGCCGACGGCGAGCAGCCGGCCATGGCCGCCAGGTCGCAGCCGGCTTCGGTGTGGCCGGCGCGCATCAGCACCCCGCCCTCGACCGCCTGCAGCGGGAAGATGTGACCAGGCTGCACCAGATCGGCGGCTTGGGCGTTGGCGGCCACCGCCACCTGCACGGTGCGGGCGCGGTCGGCGGCCGAAATGCCGGTGGTCACGCCCTCGGCCGCTTCGATGGACACGGTGAAGGCCGTGCCCATTTTGGTGCCGTTGCGCGGCACCATGGGCGGCAGTTGCAGGCGTTCGCAGCGTTCGCGCGTCAGCGTCAGGCAGATCAGGCCGCGGCCAAAGCGCGCCATGAAGTTGATCGCTTCGGGCGTCACGTGGTCGGCGGCGAGCACCAGGTCGCCTTCGTTCTCGCGGTCTTCCTCGTCCACCAGGATGACGATCTTGCCGGCCTTCATGTCGGCAACGATGTCTTCCACGGGCGAGATGGCGACCGGCGCCAGAGGGGTGTTGGGGGTGGTCATGGGAGGTGGGGTTCAGGCGCTGGCCGTCGCGGCGGTGGCCGGGGCGCCCAGCATGCGCTCGACGTAGCGCGCGATCAGGTCGATTTCCAGGTTCACCGGGCTGCCGCTTTGCAGCTGGCCCAGGGCGGTGTGTTCCACCGTGTGCGGGATCAGGTTGATGCTGCATTCGCAGCCTTCGGGCAGGTCTTGCACCCGGTTGACGGTCAGGCTCACGCCGTTGACGGTGATCGAGCCTTTGTAGGCCAGGTACTTGCCCAGGGCGGCGGGCGCCCGCACCCGCAGTTCCCAGCTTTCGCCCACGCGCGCAAAGTGGCTGACGTGCCCGATACCGTCCACGTGGCCCGACACGATGTGCCCGCCCAGGCGGTCGTGGGCGCGCAGCGCCTTTTCCAGGTTCACCGGGCCGGGCTGGTCCAGACCGGCGGTCTTGTCCAGCGATTCGGCCGAGATGTCGATGGTGAAGCGCTGCTGCGCCGGGTCCAGGGTGGTCACGGTCATGCAGGCGCCGTTGAGCGCGATGCTGTCGCCCAGGCCCACGTCGTCGAGGTAGCCGGGCGGCGCCTCCAGGGTCAGGCGTTTGCCGTGTTGCGAAGAAGAACCCAAGGGGTGGACGGCGGCGATGCGCCCCACGCCGGTGATGATGCCGGTGAACATCCCGCTATTGTCGCAGGATTGGCCCGGCCCCGGGCGGCGGTGGCCGGCCGGTCACTGGCGCACTTCGTCGACCAGGGTCTTGAACTCGTCGATGTCCTCGAAGCTGCGGTACACGCTGGCGAAGCGGATGTAGGCCACTTGGTCGAGTTTTTTCAGCTCGCGCATCACCATTTCGCCCAGGCGGTGCGAGGGCACCTCGCGCGCGGGCAGGCTCAGCAGCTTTTCCTCGATGTGTTCCATGGCCGCGTCCACCTGTTCGGTGCTGACGGGGCGTTTGCGCAGGGCCAGGGCGAAGCTGGCGCGCAGTTTGGCCGGGTCGTAGTCGATGCGCCGGCCGTCCTTTTTCACCACGGCCGGGAAGGTGACCTCCGGCCGTTCGTAGGTGGTGAAGCGTTTGTCGCAGGCGCCGCAGCGGCGTCGGCGGCGGATGAAGGTCCCCTCCTCGGCGACACGCGTCTCCACCACCTGGGTGTCGGCGTGGCCGCAGAAGGGGCACTTCATGGCCGGTTTACTTGTACACCGGGAAGCGGGCGGTCAGGGCGTTGACCTTGGCACGCACCGCTTCGATGTTGGCCGGGTCGCGCGGGTTGTCCAGCACGTCGGCGATCAGGTGGGCGGTGGCGCGGGCCTCTTCGTCCTTGAAGCCGCGGGTGGTCATGGCCGGGGTGCCGATGCGCACGCCGCTGGTCACCATCGGCTTTTCCGGGTCATTCGGAATCGCGTTCTTGTTGATGGTCATGTGGGCGGCACCCAGCACGGCCTCGGCTTCCTTGCCGGTGATGCCCTTGGCGCGCAGGTCCACCAGCATCACGTGGCTTTCGGTGCGGCCGCTGACGATGCGCAGACCGCGCTGGGTCAGCGTTTCGGCCACGATCTGTGCGTTCTTCACGACCTGTTGCTGGTAGGCCTTGAATTCGGGGGTCAAGGCTTCCTTGAAGGCCACGGCCTTGGCGGCAATGACGTGCATCAGCGGGCCGCCCTGCAGGCCGGGGAAGATGGCGCTGTTGATGGCCTTCTCGTGCTCGGCCTTCATCAGGATGATGCCGCCGCGCGGGCCGCGCAGGCTCTTGTGGGTGGTGGAGGTCACCACGTCGGCGAACGGCACCGGGTTGGGGTACACGCCCGCGGCGATCAAGCCGGCGTAGTGGGCCATGTCCACCATGAAGATGGCGCCGATTTCCTTGGCGATCTTCGCGAAACGCTCGAAATCGATGCGCAGGCTGTAGGCGGACGCGCCGGCCACGATCAGCTTGGGGCGGTGCTCGCGCGCCTTGGCTTCCATGGCGTCGTAGTCGATTTCTTCCTGGGCGTTCAGGCCGTAGGACACGACGTTGAACCACTTGCCCGACATGTTCAGCGGCATGCCGTGGGTCAGGTGGCCGCCTTCGGCCAGGCTCATGCCCATGATGGTGTCGCCGGGCTTGAGGAAGGCCAGGAACACGGCCTCGTTGGCCGAGGCGCCGCAGTGCGGCTGCACGTTGGCGGCGTCGGCACCGAACAGTTGCTTGACGCGGTCGATGGCCAGTTGTTCGGCCACGTCCACGTACTCGCAGCCGCCGTAGTAGCGCTTGCCGGGGTAGCCCTCGGCGTACTTGTTGGTGAGTTGGGTGCCCTGGGCAGCCATCACGGCCGGCGAGGCGTAGTTTTCGCTGGCGATCAGCTCGATGTGGTGTTCCTGGCGCGCGTTTTCGGCCTGGATGGCGGCGAACAGCTCGGGGTCGGTCTGTTCGATGAGGATGTTGCGGTCGTACATGGCAGTCCTGGAGTCGTCGAATGACCCTTGGTGACCAAGGGCTGCCCAGGCGAACGGCACAACACCCGCCGGCGGTGACGGCAGGGCGGCGCGCTTCCCCGTGGTAAGCCCACGTCAGTCACTTGGCGCCGGCCAGGGCCGGCGGGACCTATCGCCAGTCGCGCGCGAACGGGATTTTATCAGGACGCCTGCGGCAGCGCCCCGGTCTGGGTTGGGCTGGCTTCGGCTTCCAGTTCGGCGTCAACGCTCTGTGGCGCTTGGGGGCCTGTGGGCACCACGGTGCGGCGCTGGTGGGCGTTGAAGGCCACGCGCTGGCCCTGGGCCACGCGCTGCAGCCGCTCGTGCTCCGACAGGACCTTGTCGATGTAGTCCTGGCCGCTGCTGGACACCGCGCCGACGTACAGGCGCAGCCCACCTTCGACGCTGCCGGCGCGGCGGATGGTTTCCTGCAGCACCTGGGCCCCGACCCGCAGGTTGCTCACCGGGTCGAACGCGGCCAGGCGGCCACCGAAGTCCTCGTACTTGTCGGCATGCACCCGGGTCATCACCTGCATCAGACCCTGGGCGCCCACCGGGCTGGCCGCGAACGGGTTGAAGCGCGATTCGATCGCCATCACCGCCAGGATCAGCGTCGGGTCCAGGCGGGCGCGGTCGCCGATCTCGAAGGCCTCGGCCACCAGCGCGCCGATGGGTTCCGGCGCCACGCGGTATTTGCGGCTGAGCCAGTCGGCCACCTGGGCCTGCTCGCGGGGCAGGGCCTTGGGGTTGGTCGCGGTCACGCGGTCCACCGCGCTGGGGTCGGCGGGGATCTCGCCGTTCTGCGACTGGCGCTCTTCCAGCCAGCCGAACAGCTGGCGTTCGGCGCTGCTGCGCAGGTCCGGCTGGCTGACGAACAGCACCAGGCAGGCGGCGAGCAGCAGGCCCAGCAGGGCCAGGCTGTTGTGGGTCACGGACACAAAACCCTGGGCCACGTCCTTGAACGCGGTCTGGGTCACTTGCAGGGCCCCGGACAAGCGGGGCATTTGGGGCGCTGGCATAGCACTCTCCTTTCTGGGCGTCGGGGCGGGCGGTTGAAGCCCGGCGGCGCGAGATTGGGGGGTCGCCATCGACCGCCATGGTGCGGTCAACTGGGCCGGTTTCGGCGGCGTCTAAGGGTTCTCACGGATGAAAGTGGCGCGATGTTAGGGGGATCGACATTACCAGTCAATACTTATGAACATTCTTTTTATGCAATAAAAAGAATATGAATTCGGCGCCGCAGGGGCGCCCGTGGGCAAAAAAATGCCAATGAACGGGGGGTGGGCGATTGGCAAAATCAGTTGGCCACAGGGGCCAATGCCACTACACTGAAACTGTCGGTGGTGACGCTTCAAGCACAGTTCCCACCGGCCACTGCCCGCGGTCCAGTCCGCTGGATTGCCTGGCAATCAACGGGAAGCAATACCTTGCTTCCGGCGGGGTGAGACATCCAACTTCCATTCCGCCCATCGGCACGAACTGGGTTCTGCCGAAAGCCCTGGCGGGTGCAGCCTGCCGGGGCTTTTTCTTTTCAGTCCCGGGTCGCGCGGGCCCGCACCGCGTCGATGTAGGCCTGCCCGTCGGGCGGCCGGCCGCTGCGCTGGCTTTCCCAGAGCATGCGGCCCAGGCAGTCCATCACCTGGTGGTGGGCGTCGTGCACCGAATCGAGCCGCGCGGCCAGCAGTTCCACCGCCTGGCGGATGCCCAGGGGCTGGTCGATCGAGCATTGTTCACTGATGCTCAGGTGCATGGACAGGTGCAAGAACGGGTTGTCGCGCGCTTCGGCGGCCTCGTGCATGCGGCGCAAGGCCGCGTCCACGTCGGCCAACTCGGCGTGGTATTCGGGGTGGCGCTGGATCCACTCATGGGCCAGCACCTCGATGGCCTCCATCGGCGCGGCGTGCTGGGCTTTGTCGTACACCGCACAGAAGAAGCGGCGCACATCGGCTTGGGAGGGGGCGAACATGGCTATCGGTTCAAAAAAAGGATCAGATGCGCCAGGCCGGCAGCGACCAGTTGCGCCACAGTGCCAGACCGCGCAGGCCGGCCGTCACCAGCACGCACACCAGCAGGGCCTGGCTCGGGGAGCCGCTGAACTGCCACCAGCCGACGTAGGCCCAGCCGCCCACAAAGGCGCAGACCGCGTAGGGCTGGTGGTCGTGGAAGGCGCGCGGGATTTCGTTGCACACCATGTCGCGCAGCACGCCGCCGAACACGCCGGTGACCACGCCCATGAGCACCGCCACCAGCATAGGCGAGCCGCTGTGCAGGGCCTTGCTCACCCCGGCGGCCGCGAACAGGCCCAGGCCCAGCGCGTCGGGCCACTGCATCGCGCGCTCGGTGGGCTCGAAGTGGCGGTGCCGCACAAACAGCATGGCGCCCACGGTCAGGGCCATCAGGGCCCAGAGCCAGTGCACGTGGGCGGCCCAGAAGAAGGGGCGCTGGTCCAGCAGCAGGTCGCGCAGGGTGCCGCCGCCGAATGCGGCCAGAAAGGTCACGGTGAACACGCCCACCGCGTCCAGGCGCTTGCGCGCGGCCGCGAACAGGCCCGACAGGGCAAACGCCAGCGTGGCGGCCACTTCGACCGCCAGACGCAGGTGCTCGGCCCAGGGATTGAGGTCTTGCATGGGCTGCGATGGTAGCGCTCCGCTACCATGCCTGCCCAGCCATGGACTTTGCCGCTTTACCCTTTGCCCCCATTGCCGACCCGTGGTTCTACGCCGTGGCGGTGCCGGCCGTGCTGCTCATGGGCATCAGCAAAAGCGGATTCGGCTCTGGTTTCGGTTCGCTCGCGGTGCCTTTGATGGCCCTGGCGGTGACCGTGCCGCAGGCCGCGGCCATCCTCATGCCGTTGCTGCTGGTGATGGATGTGCTGGGCATGGCCGCCTTCCGCAAAGACCTGGACCGCCGGCTGCTGGCCTTTCTGCTGCCGTTTGCCCTGCTGGGCACGCTGCTGGGCACGGTGCTGTTCCGGGTCGTCGATGCCCGACTGGTGGCCGGTGTCGTCGGCGTGGTCACCTTGCTGTTCCTGGCCCAGCGGCTGCTGTTTCCCCCGCGCGCCGACGCCCCGGCCCCGCCCCGTTGGGTGGGCGCGGTGCTGACGGTCACCGCCGGTTTCACCAGTTTTGTGGCGCACGCGGGCGGCCCGCCGGTCAACGCCTACGTGCTGCCCTTGCGGCTGCGGCCGGTGGTGTTCACCGCCACCATGGCTTTTCTGTTTTTCGCGGTCAACCTCAGCAAATGGCTGCCCTATGCGTGGCTGGGGCTGCTGGACACGCGCAACTTCGCTACTTCGCTGGTGCTGCTGCCGCTGGCGCCGCTGGGGGTCTGGATCGGGGTGACGCTGGCGCGCCGCATCGACGCCCGGCTGTTTTACTGGCTGATCCACTGGGGCATGGGCCTGACCGGCGTCAAGCTGGTTTGGGACGGCTGGTTCTGAGACGCTGGCCTGTCGCTGGCCGGACAGGGCGCGTCCGCCGCTCGGACTACAGTGGCGGCATGCGCACTTTTTGCACCCTCGACGAACTCGCGGCCTGCGTCGGCCAGCCCGTGGCCGTGAGCGACTGGCACGAAGTCACCCAGGCCCAGGTTCAACGCTTCGCCGACGCCACCGGCGACCACCAGTGGATCCACGTGGACCCCGAGCGCGCGCGGCAGGGGCCGTTCGGCGCGCCTGTGGCGCACGGTTTCCTGACCCTGTCGCTGATGCCGGCGTTTCTGGAGTCGGCCCTGCGGGTCGACGAGGTGCGCATGGGGGTCAACTACGGCATGAACCGGGTGCGCTTCACCGCGCCGGTGCCGGTGGGCAGCCGGTTGCGCGCGCATTTCACGCTGAAAGCCTGCGACCCGATCGAGCCGCGCGGGCGACAATCGACCTGGGACGTGAGCGTGGAGCGTGAGGGCAGCGACAAACCGGTCTGTGTGGCCGAGTTCCTGGCCCGCAGCTATGCCTGAACGGCGCCTGGGTCAGGCGAAGCTCTGCTGGCGCCAGGCCTCGTAGGCCACCACCGCCACCGCGTTCGACAGGTTCAGGCTGCGCTGGCCGGGCCGCATCGGCAGGCGCAGACGCTGCGCGGGCGCAAAGCTGTCGCGCAAGGCCGGGCCCAGGCCGCGGGATTCGGAGCCGAACACCAGCCAGTCGCCGGGCCGAAAGGCCACCTCGTGCACCGCACGGGTGCCGCGGGTGGTCATGGCAAACAGGCGGTCGGGGGCGGGTTGGGCGGTGCGCACCAAGCTGTCCCAGTCGGCGTGGCGCTGGACGTCGGCGTACTCGTGGTAGTCCAGTCCGGCGCGGCGCATGTGCTTGTCGTCCATGGAAAACCCCAGTGGCTCCACCAGGTGCAGCCGGCAGCCGGTGTTGGCGCAGAGCCGGATGACGTTGCCCGTGTTGGGTGGGATTTCGGGCTGGACCAGGACGATGTGAAACATGGGGTGCGGATTATTCCACGCGGTCGGGCGCGGGCGTGCGTGCGAACACCAGCCCGCTCACCCAGGCCGCGCCGGCCGCCCGCAAGACCTGGGCGGCCGCCTGCAGGGTGGCGCCGGTGGTCATCACGTCGTCGACCAGCAGCACCTGGGCGCCGGCCAGCCCGCCGGTGAACCGCGGATCGGCAGTGAAAGCCTGCTGGGCGGCGTCGATGCGCTGGGCGCGGGGCAGGGTGTGGATCGCGGCCCCGCCGACGCTGCGTTGCAGCAGCTGGGCCTGCGCCGGGGCGCTGCCGGGCGTCTGGCGGCGCAGTTGCCGCAGCAGTTCCCAAGCCTGGTTGTAGCCCCGCTCCAGCAGCCGTGGGGTGGGCAGGGGGATCGGGACCAGCAGGTCGGCGGTGCGCAAGGCCTCGGTCACGTCGGGGTCTTCCCGCATCAGCTCGGCCAGATGTCGGGCCCAGGCCGGCTCTTGCTGGAACTTGAAGCGCTGCACCAGGCCGGTCCAAGGGTAAGCGTAGTCCACCCGGGCCAGGCAGCGGTGCAGCACCCCCGGGCCCTCCTGCGTACAGCGGTTGCAGCGCTCCAATCCGGGCGCCAGGGCCAGAGCACAGCCGGGGCAGCGGCGCTGTATCTGGCCCCAGTCCTGCCGGCAACCGTCGCACACCGGGCGCGCCGGCCAGCGGGCACACAGTTCGCAGGTGGCGGGCCAGCGCCAGGCGTCGGGCAACAAGGACATGTCAAGACTATACTGCCGCGACCTTGCCGAGCCACTCCATGAACGCCCCTTCAGACCCGACGCCCGCCGTGCCCGACCTGGACCCGGTGGCGGCGGCCCGCTGGCGCCAACACCCGCGCACCGAGAGCCCCTGGCTTTGCGAAGAAGTTGCTGCCCGCATGGCCCAGCGCCTGGACTGGATGCGTCAGGTGCCCCAGGACTGGGTGCACTGGGCGCCGCTCTGGGGAGGGCTGCGCGGCCACCGGGCCCTGAGCGAGCGCTACCCGCAGGCCCGCGAGTGGCTCGCCGGGGAGCAGGCCGAGGCGGCCCGGCGTGTGCTCGCGCCGCCGCCGGACGGATGGAGGGGATGGACGCAGCGGCTGGTGGGCCGGGCAGAACCCGGTCCTGCGCCGGTGCCCGATGGCGGACAGGGCCTGGCCGACCTGGTCTGGGCCAACCTGGCGCTGCACCTGCATCCCCAGCCCATGGCCTTGCTCAACCGCTGGCGTGAGCTGCTGCGGGTGGGGGGCTTTGTCATGTTCTCCGGTCTGGGGCCCGACACCTTGCACGAACTGCGGGCCGTGCATGCCCGCATGGACTGGTGCCCGCCGGCCCACCCCCTGACCGACATGCACGACTGGGGCGACATGCTGGTCGAGGCCGGCTTCGCCGAGCCGGTGGTGGACATGGAGCGCCTGACCTTGACCTACCCGAGTGCGGAGCGCCTGTTGGCCGACCTGCGCGCCTGGGGGCGCAACCTGCACCGCGAGCGGCCCCGTGGCCTGCGTGGCAAGGGGTACAGGCAGGCGTGGCTCGACGCCGTGGAGCGGTACCTGCCGCGCCAGCCCGACGGCAGCCTGGCGGTCACGGTGGAGGTGATCTATGGTCACGCTTTCAAACCCGAGCCCCGCGTCAAACTGGCGGCCAGCAGCCAGGTGCCGCTGCAAGACATGCGCGCCATGCTGCGCCAGCCGCGGCCCCGTTCCTGAAAGCCCCTGGACGGGCTTTGTCAGGGATTCGGCGGAAAGCCCGGCTACAATTGACATAGATCAAGGTCTGGAGCGTGCCCGCCAAGGTGGCGCCCAGGCCTCGCCTGTGTTTCAGAAGGTGCTTTCCGTGTCTTCAGCCATGCAGTCCTACCGATTCGCCACCGTCACGCCGCAGGGCTTGTGCTGGACCCTCAAGCGCAACTGTTCCCTGACCCCGGCGCAGCTCCTGGCGGCGTATGGTGGGCTGTGTGTGTTGTCCCTGTCGGTGGCCGCGCTGTTCTGGTCCATCGGTGCGGTTTGGGTGTTGCCTTTCACCGCGCTGGAATTGCTGGCTTTGGCGGCGGCGTTTCTCTGGTACGCCCGCCATGCGGCCGACCGCGAGCAGATCCGCCTCGGCCCCGCCAGCCTGGTGCTGGAATGGGAAGACGGTGGGCGCGTGTGCCGGCACGAAGGGGCACGCCAGGGCGTGCGGGTTCGGCCGGTCACCCAGCGCAGCGCGCTGGTGGCGCTGCAGGTGGCCGGGCAAACCGTGTATGTGGGGCGTTTTCTGCGGCCCGACCTGCGCGAGCAGCTGGCCCGGGAAATTCGCCAGGCCTTGCACGGCGCCTGAGCCGGCTGGGGTCTTTGAGGATGCACAGAGGTCAAAAGTTTGGTGTAATCGGTGTTGATATAAATCAATGCTTATATTTGAGGCGAGAAAAGTGAGCACGATGAAGAAGTCAGGACATTCGTTGCGCCGGCTGTGGGCCAGCGCCAAAGCCGGCATCGGCACCCTGTCCCTGGGGGCGGCCGCCTGGGTCTCCACCGCGGCGCACGCGGTGAGCGATCTGCCGGGTGGCCCAGCGGTCAACCAGCTGAACTTCCACCCGCCCGTCACCAAGATCGCCGAAGAGCAGCACTGGCTGCACTGGTTCATGATGGCCATCTGCTCGGTCATTTTCGTGATCGTCTTCGGGGTGATGTTCTACTCCATCGTCAAGCACCGCAAATCCGTGGGCCACAAGTCTCAGGAGCTGCCCGAGCCGATCTGGGTGGAGCTGGGCTGGACCATCGTGCCCCTGCTGATCGTCATCGGCATGGCGTTGCCCGCCACCAAAGTGCTGGTGGCCCAGAAAGACACCACCAACAGCGACCTGACCATCAAGGTCACCGGCATGCAGTGGAAGTGGGGCTACGACTACATCAAGGGCGAGGGTGAGGGTATTGGCTTCCTGTCCACCCTGGACAACAGCCAGCGCGTCGCCTCCGACTCGGGCAAGCCCGAAGCCGTGGACAACTACCTGCTGAAGGTGGACAACCCGATGGTGGTGCCGGTCGGCAAGAAGGTTCGCATCATCACCACCGCCAACGACGTGATCCATGCCTTCATGGTGCCGTCCTTTGGCATCAAGCAAGACGCGATCCCCGGTTTCGTGCGCGACACCTGGTTCCGCGCCGAAAAGACCGGCGACTACTACGGCCAGTGCGCCGAGCTGTGCGGCAAGGAACACGCCTACATGCCCATCCATGTCAAAGTGGTCTCGGCCGAGGAATACACCGCCTGGGTCGATGCCCAGCAGAAGCTGATGGCCGCCAAGGCCGACGACCCGAACAAGGTCTGGACCCTGGCCGATCTGGTCAAGCGCGGCGAGTCCGTGTACGCCGCCAACTGCGTGGCCTGCCATCAGGCCAATGGCAAGGGCGCCGGCCCGATCAAGCCGCTGGACGGCGCCGCGGTGGTCACCGCTGCCGATCCGTCGCAGTTCGTGCAGATCCTGCTCAACGGCGCTGCCGGTGGGGCCATGCCGTCCTGGAAACAACTGTCGGACACGGAAATTGCCGCTGTCATGACCTTTGCGAAGAACAGCTGGTCGAACAACACCGAGCAGCTGGTGCAGCCCGCTGAAGTGCTGGCCGCGCGCAAGTGACCCGGCTTTGGAATTACTGAAACGAGGAAAATGCCATGAGTGCAGTTCTTGATCACCACGACGCGCACGCGCACGATCATGACCACCACGCGCCCACCGGCTGGCGCCGCTGGGTGTTCGCCACCAACCACAAAGACATCGGCACGCTGTACCTGCTGTTCAGCTTTGCGATGTTGATGGTGGGCGGCGTGCTGGCCCTGCTGATCCGCGCCGAGCTGTTCCAGCCGGGTCTGCAACTGGTGAACCCGGAGTTGTTCAACTCCTTCACCACCATGCACGGCATCATCATGGTGTTCGGGGCCATCATGCCGGCCTTTGTGGGTTTCGCCAACTGGATGCTGCCGCTGCAAATCGGCGCCTCCGACATGGCCTTTGCCCGCATGAACAACTTCAGCTTCTGGCTGATGGTGCCCGCCGCCATCATCATCGTGCTGTCGTTCTTCATGCCCGGTGGCGCCCCCGCCGCCGGCTGGACGCTGTACGCCCCGCTGACGCTGCAGATGGGTCCGTCCATGGACGCCGCCATCTTCGCGATGCACATCCTGGGCGCCTCGTCCATCATGGGCTCGATCAACATCATCGTGACCATCCTCAACATGCGCGCCCCGGGCATGACACTGATGAAGATGCCGATGTTCGCCTGGACCTGGCTGATCACCGCCTACCTGCTGATCGCCGTGATGCCTGTGCTGGCTGGCGCCATCACCATGACGCTGACCGACCGCCACTTCGGCACCAGCTTCTTCAACCCCGCCGGCGGCGGTGACCCGGTGATGTACCAGCACATCTTCTGGTTCTTCGGCCACCCCGAGGTGTACATCATGATCCTGCCGGCCTTCGGCATCGTGAGCCAGGTCGTGCCCGCCTTCGCGCGCAAAAAGCTGTTCGGTTACGCCTCCATGGTGTATGCCACCGGCTCCATCGCCATCCTGTCCTTCGTCGTGTGGGCGCACCACATGTTCACCACCGGCATGCCGGTGACCGGCCAGCTGTTCTTCATGTACAGCACCATGTTGATCGCCGTGCCCACGGGTGTGAAGATCTTCAACTGGATCGCCACCATGTGGAAGGGTTCGATGACCTTTGAGACCCCGATGATGTGGGCCGTGGGCTTCATCTTCGTGTTCACCATCGGTGGCTTCACCGGCCTGATCCTGTCGATGGCCCCCATCGACATCAACTTCCAGGACACCTACTACGTCGTGGCCCATTTCCACTACGTGCTGGTGGCCGGCTCGCTGTTCGCCATGTTCGCGGGTGTTTACTACTGGCTGCCCAAGTGGACCGGTGTGATGTACAGCGAATTCCGCGGCAAGCTGCACTTCTGGTGGTCGATGATCTCTTTCAACATCACCTTCTTCCCGATGCACTTCCTGGGTCTGGCCGGCATGCCCCGCCGCTACGCCGACTACCCGATGCAGTTCGCCGACTTCAACGCCATCGCGTCGGTGGGTGCCTTTGCCTTCGGTTTTGCCCAGGTTTACTTCTTCCTGTTCGTGATCATCCCCGCGATGCAGGGCAAGGGCGAAAAGGCCGTGCAGAAGCCTTGGGAAGGTGCCGAGGGCCTGGAATGGGAAGTGCCGTCGCCGGCCCCGCACCACACCTTTGAGAACCCGCCCAAGCTGGACGTGACCGCCACCAAGGTCATCGGCTGAACCGACACCACGCACCACCATGACGCCTGAACAACGCAAGCACAACGTCAAGCTGGGGTTGATCCTCGCTTCGGTGGCGCTGGCCTTCCTGGTCGGCTTCGTGGGCAAGTTCGTGCTGTTTGGAAAGTGAGCCGTATGTCGCTGCGCAAGGAAAACCTCAAGGTGACCGGCAAACTGGCCGTGATTGCCTTGGGCATGTTTGCCTTCGGTTACGCGCTGGTGCCCATCTACCGCGCCATTTGCGAGATGACGGGCATCAACGTGTTGGCGCTTTCGGAGCGTCAGGTCCCGGGCATGGGCCCGACGCTGCCGGCCAACACCCAGGTGGACACCTCGCGCAAGATCACCATCGAGTTCGACACCAACGTGCGTGGCCCCTGGGACTTCAAGCCCCTGGTGCGCTCGATGGAGGTCCACCCGGGCGAGCTGACCACGGTGATGTACGAGTTCCAGAACATCCAGAACCGCACCATGGCGGCGCAGGCGATTCCGAGCTACGCGCCGCGCCAGGCGGCCAACCATTTCAGCAAGGTCGAGTGTTTCTGCTTCACGCAGTACACCCTGGCTCCCGGCGAGAAGAAAGAGTGGCCGGTGGCCTTCGTCATCGACCCGCGCCTGCCCAAGGATGTGACCACCATCACCCTGTCGTACACCTTCTTCGAGGTGGGCGGCAAAACGCCGGAGGCGCCGACCGCGCAGCTGGCGCCCCGGGTGGTGCCAGCCATCACGGCGGCGGAGGCTTCATGAACACCCCCGCACACACACGCAAGGGCGCCTTGCTGGACACGGTCCGGGCGGTGCTCTGGGGTTTTCTGGGGGTGCGGCGCAAAAGCGATTTTCAGCACGACATCGCCAAGCTCAACCCGATCCACTTGCTGGTGGTCGGGGTGGTGCTGGCCATTGTGTTCGTGGCCGTCCTGATGGGTGTCGTCTTCTGGGTGACCCGTTGACCGCTGCACTGGGCAAAGAATTTAATTTAACAATCAAGCGCAAGTAGGAGTGAGCATGTCCGCAGCAACGCATGGCCAGACGCCATACTATTTCGTCCCCGGGCTGTCCCGGCACCCGGTCATGTCCGCGATCGGTCTGTTCTTTGTCGCGCTCGGCGCCGGCCAGTGGATCAACGGCGTGGCCTGGGGCAAATTCTCGGTGGCCTTCGGTCTGGCCTGGTGGCTGATCGTGCTGTACCAGTGGTTCCGCGATGCGGTGGCCGAGAGCGAAGGTGGCCTCTACGGCCGCAAGATCGACATCTCCTACCGCTGGAGCATGAGCTGGTTCATCTTCTCGGAGGTGATGTTCTTTGGCGCCTTCTTCACCGCGCTGTGGTGGGCCCGCACCCATTCGGTGCCGGCGCTGGGCAACATCGAAAACGCGCTGCTCTGGCCCGACTTCCAGTCGATCTGGCCGTCGGTCATGGCCGGCGTCACCGCGTCGCCCGCTGGCATCGTCGAGCCCTTCCAGACCATGGGTCCGTTCTGGTTGCCCACCATCAACACCGCGCTGCTCCTGACCTCGGGCGTGACCCTGACCATCGCCCACCACGCGATCCAGGACGGCAACCGCAGCAAGACCATCGCCTTCATGTGGCTGACGGTGCTGCTGGGCGTGGTGTTCCTGTTCGTGCAGGGCTACGAGTATTCCCACGCCTACGCCGACCTGAACCTGCGCATGGACTCCGGCATCTTTGGTTCCACCTTCTACATGCTGACCGGCTTCCACGGCTTCCACGTCTTCGTGGGCATGCTGATGCTGCTGTTCATCACCCTGCGCCTGCAAAAGGGTCATTTCACCAAGGAGCGCCATTTCGGTTTCGAAGGCGCCGCCTGGTACTGGCACTTTGTGGACGTGGTGTGGCTGGGTCTGTACATCCTGGTTTACTGGATGTGATGGGTCGGCCGAACCCGGCAAGACAAAAAAGCGCCCTGGGGCGCTTTTTTGTTGTGGTGGCGCAGGCCGTTCTGCTTGGCGCCACGAAAATGTCGGGTGTCAGCGCAAGGGCAGTCCGGTGGGCTGGATCCAGCCCATCAGGTAAGCGACCAGGACCGCGATGAACAGCAGCACCGACAGGCCGATGCGCACCGTCAGGGCGCGGGCCATGCGGCGCGACTTGGTGGCGTTGGCGTCGTTGGAGTGGCCGCGCATCATGGAGACCAGGGCCACGCCCAAACTGCCGACGATGAGCACAAATGCCAGGATCACAAGGTAAGTCATGACGGGAATTATCCGATGAGTCGCGCCTTGCGCGCGTCGGCCCGCCGTTGGTGGGTGGCTTTGGCTGCGGCGGTCGGGGTGGCGGTGACCGCTTCCCTGGGGTTTTGGCAGCTGGGGCGGGCCGAGCTGAAGGCCGGCCTGTGGGCACAGCGCGAAGCCCGCGAGACCCTGGCCCCGGTGGGCTGGGAGGCGCTGGACTCGGTGCAGCCGGGCGGCGACACGAGCGGCCTGCACGACCGCCGTGCCACGCTGCAGGGCCGCTGGCTGCACGAGGCCACGGTGTTCCTGGACAACCGCCCGATGAACGGCCGCACCGGCTTCATCGTGGTCACGCCCTTGCTGCCCAGCCACGGCGGGCCGGCCTTGCTGGTGCAGCGGGGCTGGGTGCCGCGCCGCATGGACGACCGCACCGCGTTGCCGCCGGTGCCCCAGCCCGACGGCACAGTGGCCGTGGCCGGGCGTTTGGCCCCAGCCCCTTCGCAGCTTTATGCCTTCGGCGAGGACGCCCCCGGGCCGATCCGGCAAAATATCGACCTGTCGGCCTATGGGGCCGAATGGTCGCTGCGGCTCCACCCCCTGTCGCTGCAGCAGTCCGCACCCGATACCCCCGACGGCATGACCCGCGATTGGCCCCGCGTTGGGGCCGACGTCCACAAGCACTACGGCTACGCCTTGCAATGGTTTGGCCTGGGTGCGCTCATCACGATCTTGTATGTCTGGTTCCAAATCCTCGTCCCACGGCGCCGGCGCGGCTGACGCCCACGCCCGCCAGACCGCCCGCGACGAACCGCTGACCCTGACGGTGCATTCCCTGCCCCGCGCCGAGCCCGGCACCGCGCGCGACCCGGCCATGACCCGGTCGGGTCGCTGGAAGATGTTCCTGGTGCTGCTGGTGTGCGCCTCGCCGGTCATCGCTTCCTACCTGACCTACTACGTCATCCGACCTGAAGGCCGGCGCAACTACGGCGAGCTGATCGAGCCGCAGCGGCCCATGCCGGCGCTGCGCGGGACCAACAACGCCGGCCAGCCCCAGGTGCTGACCGACCTGAAGCACCAGTGGCTGTTCATCAGCGTGGCCGACAGCGCCTGCAACGCCCAGTGCGAGCGGCACCTGTACCTGCAGCACCAGCTGCGCGAGGGCTTGGGCCGCGAAAAGGATCGGATGGATTGGGTGTGGTTGCGCACCGGCGCCCCGGAGTTGTCCGACGTGTTGAAGAAGGCCACCGAAACGGCGGTGGTGCTGCACCTGCCGGAATCCGACATCGCCGGCTGGCTCGAGCCGGCCCCGGGCCAGCGGCTGAGCGACCACCTGTACGTGGTGGACCCCTTGGGCAACTGGATGATGCGTTTCCCGGCCGAGGCCGAGCCCGCCAAGGTGCGGCGCGACCTGGACCGGCTCTTGCGCGCCTCCAGTTTCTGGGACCGGGCGGGGCGCTGAGCATGGACGCACAAGCCTTGTACGACTACAGCCCCGTGCTGCGCCTGATGGGGCTGGGCCTGGTGATCGCCCTGGGGCCACTGGCCTGGGTCTGGCTGCGCCGGCGCGACGCCAGCCCGGCCCAGCGCCTGGCCTGGCTCACCGGCCTGACCCTGTTCCTGACCTTTGACCTGGTGCTGTTCGGCGCCTTCACCCGGCTGACCGATTCTGGTCTGGGCTGCCCGGACTGGCCCGGCTGCTACGGCAGTGCCAGTCCCATCGGGGCGAGCGCGTCCATCGCCGCGGCCCAGGAAGCCATGCCCACCGGGCCGGTGACGTTCTCCAAGGCCTGGATTGAGATGATCCACCGCTACCTGGCGACCGCGGTGGGGGTGCTGATTCTGGTGCTGGCCAGCGTGAGCTGGTTCGAGCGCCGGCGCCTGCAGCAGTCGCTCTTCTGGCCCCTGGTGACCCTGTTCTGGGTCTGCCTGCAGGGCGCGTTTGGCGCCCTGACGGTGACCATGAAGCTGTTTCCGGCCATCGTCACCCTGCACCTGCTGGGCGGCATGGCCCTGCTGGCCTTGCTGCGGCTGCAGGCGGTGCGCTACCAGCAGTTGCTGGAACCACCGTCGGCCCACCAACGCCCGGGTGCCGGTACCCGCTGGGCGCTGTGGGCCATGTTCGGGTTGCTCTGGGTGCAGATTGCGCTGGGTGGCTGGGTCAGCACCAACTACGCGGTGCTGGCCTGTCGCGACTTCCCCACCTGCCAGGGCAGCTGGTGGCCGGTCATGGACTTTGCCGGCGGCTTCGAGTGGTGGCGCGAATTGGGCCAGCGCCGCTCGGGCGACGCCATTCCCTTCCCGGCCCTGACCGCCATCCACTACACCCACCGCCTGGTGGCCTACGGCGTGCTGCTGGCCCTGGCGGCCCTGGCTTGGCACCTGCACCGCCGCGAAGGCCGCGCCGACCAGGCCCGCACCCTGCTGCTGCTGGGCGGCTGGCAGTTGCTGACCGGCCTGTCCAACGTGGTGCTCGAGTGGCCGCTGGTGGCCGCCGTGGCCCACACCGGCGGCGCCGCCGCCCTGGTGGTGGTGCTGACCGGCTGGCTGACCCAGGCCCACCCCCGTGGTGTTGAGACCGCGCCACCCCCGACCGCCCACGGATACCCCGCATGAGTGCCACCGAGACCTCCCTGACCGCTCCCTTGCCGCCCACTTGGCGGCAGTTTTACGCGCTGATGAAGCCCCGCGTCATCCAGCTCATCGTCTTTTGCGCGCTGATCGGCATGGTGCTGGCCGTGCCCGGGGTGCCCAGCGCGGCGCAGGTGGGCACGGCCGCACTGGCCTGTCTGGGCATCTGGCTGGTGGCCGGTGCGGCGGCGGCGTTCAACTGTGTGGTCGAGCAGCACATCGACGCCAAGATGAAGCGCACCGCCTGGCGGCCGACCGCCAAGGGCGAACTGACCAACGCCCAGACCCTGACGTTTTCGGCGCTGCTGTGTGCGCTGGGCTCGGTCCTCCTCTACGTCTGGGTCAACCCGCTGACCATGTGGCTGACCTTTGCCACCTTTGTCGGTTACGCCATCGTTTACACCGTGGTGCTCAAGCCGCTGACGCCGCAGAACATCGTGATCGGCGGGGCCTCGGGCGCCATGCCGCCGGTGCTGGGCTGGGCCGCCATGGCCGACACCGTGACGCCCGAGGCGCTGGTGCTGTTCCTGATCATCTTCCTGTGGACGCCGCCGCACTTCTGGGCGCTGGCCCTGTACCGGGTGGAGGACTACCGCAAGTCCGGCCTGCCGATGCTGCCGGTGACCCACGGCTCCGAATTCACCCGGCTGCAGATCTTCCTCTACACCCTGATCCTGTTCGCGGCCTGCCTGCTGCCCTTCATGCTGCGCATGAACGGCTGGCTCTACCTGGCGGTGGCGGTGGCGCTGAGCGTGGGCTTCACCGGCTACGCCTGGGCGCTGTGGCGCAACTATTCCGACCAGTTGGCCCGCAAAACCTTCCGTTTTTCCCTGATCCACCTGTCGCTGCTGTTCGCGGCGATGCTGCTGGACCATTACCTGGTGTGAGCCCTATGCCTGTTGTGTCTTCCCGTCGCCGCGCCCTGTGGGCCCTGGCCATCGCCGCCGTGTTGCCCTGGGCCCTGACGGCCTGCAGCGAACAGCCGGCCTTCGTGGGCATCGACATCACCGGGGCCGATTACGCCACCGGTTTCGACCTGACCGACCACAACGGCCAGCGCCGCACCCTGAAGGACTTTGAGGGCAAGGCGGTGGTGGTGTTCTTCGGCTTCACCCAGTGCCCGGACGTCTGCCCGACCTCGCTGGGGGAACTGGCGCAGGCCAAGGCCCTGCTGGGTGCCGACGGCGACCGGCTGCAGGGCCTGTTCGTCAGCGTGGACCCGGAGCGCGACACGCCGGAGGTGATGCGCGAGTACATGGCCAATTTCGACCCCAGCTTTCTGGCCTTGTACACCACGCCCGAGGCTTTGCCGGCGCTGGCCCAATCGTTCAAGGTGTACTACAAAAAGGTCGAGGGCCAGACCCCGACCAGCTACACCATGGACCATTCGGCGGGCAGCTACGTGTACGACCCGAAAGGGCGCATCCGCCTGTACCACCGCTACGGCAGCGGCGCCCAGGCGCTGGCCAGCGACGTCAAACGCCTGCTGTCGGAGTGAGCCACCGGACGGCGCGGCACCCGGCCCGGGGCGACCGGGCCAGGTGATGGGCCGCGTCAGCCCAGTTTGTCCTGCTCCGAGGTGAAAGCGTCGGCGTAGAACTCGTCGGCCGGCAGGCCGGCGGCCAGGTAGTCGCGCTGCGCCGACTCGACCACGATGGGCGCGCCGCAAGCATAGACCTGGTGGCCCGACAGGTCGGGGCAGTCTTCCAGCACCGCGCGGTGCACAAAGCCGGTGCGGCCGGTCCAGCCGTCTTCGGGCAAGGCGTCGGACACCACCGGCACGTAGCGCAGCTGCGGCATGTCGGCGCACTGGGCCTCGACCCAGTCGCTTTGGTACAGGTCGGCGGGGCGGCGGCCGCCCCAGTACAACCTCACCGGGCGTTGGATGTTCTTGAAGCGCAGGTGCTCGATCAGGGCCTTGATCGGCGCGAAGCCGGTGCCCGAGGCCAGCAGGACGATGGGCTTGTCGCTGTCCTCGCGCAGGTAAAAGCTGCCGTAGGGGCCTTCGATGCGCAGGATTTCCTTTTCTTTCATGCCGCCGAACACGTGGTCGGTGAACTTGCCGCCGGGCATGTGGCGGATGTGCAGTTCCATGGTCGGGGCTTCGGCCTGGCGGTGCGGCGCGGTGGCCATGGAGTAGCTGCGGCGTGCGCCATCGCGCAGCAGGAACTCGACGTACTGGCCGGCGTGGTACTGGAAGGTGTCGCTGGCCGGGAGCTGCAGCGTCAGCACCATCACGTCGGGAGAGGCCTTGGCCAGGGCGGTGACGCGCACCGGCATCTTCTTGATCGGAAAGGCCCCGGCCTCGGTCACCTGGCGCGACTCCAGCACCACGTCGCTGGTGGCGGTGGCGCAGCAGGTGAGCACAAAGCCGGCGGCTTCTTCGTCGGCGCTCAGGGCCTTGCTCTGGTGCGGGCCGTGCACCACGCTGCCTTCGAGCTTTTTGCACTTGCAGGAGCCGCAGGCGCCGTCCTTGCAGCCATAGGGCAGGCCGATGCCTTGGCGGATGCCGGCGGCCAGGATGGCCTCGTCGGGCTGGGCGGTGAAGGTGCGCCCACTGGGCTGGACGGTGATCTGGAATGTCATACTGTGCGGGGTGGTGCGGGCGCCCGGTGCGCCCGAGAGCCGGGGATTTTCTCAAATTTGCGAGGCTGCATGGTCTGGATGGGGGCTTTGCCGGCGCGGTTCCGCCGCGAACGGGTGTTGGTGGTGGGGTGTGGTGACGTGGGGCTGCGCAGCGTGCAGGGGCTGGGCGCGGGCCGGCGTGCCCGGGTGCTGGCCCTGACCTCGTCGCCCGAACGGGTGCCCGGCTTGCGCCAGGCCGGGGTGACGCCTCTGCTGGGCAACCTGGACGACCCGCGCAGCTTGCAGCGCCTGGCGGGGTTGGCCACGCGGGTGCTGCACCTGGCGCCGCCGCCGAACGAGCCGGCCGGCGGGGTGCAAGACCCGCGCAGCCGCGCCCTGGCCCAGGCCCTGGCGCGGCGCGGCCGCCCGGTGCGCCTGGTGTACGGTTCCACCACCGGGGTGTACGGCGACTGCCAGGGCGCCTGGGTGGACGAAACCCGTCCGGTGGCGCCCGACACCCCCCGGGCCCGGCGCCGGGTGGACGCCGAGGGCTACCTGCGTTGGTGGGGCCGAGCCTATGGGGTGGCGGTGGCGGTGCTGCGCATTCCGGGCATCTACGCCCACGACCGGGCCGGCGGCGCCCGCGAGCGCCTGCTGCGGGGCACGCCGGTGCTGCGCCCCGAGGACGACGTGTACACCAACCATGTCCAGGCCGACGACCTGGCCCAGGCCTGCGTGCGCGCGCTCTGGCGCGCCCCGGCGCAGCGGGTGTACCACGCCTGCGACGACACCGACCTGAAGATGGGCGACTACTTCGACCTGGCCGCCGATGTGCTGGGCTTGCCTCGACCCCAACGCATCGCTCGGGCCGAGGCTCCGCACCGGGTGTCGCTGATGGTGCTGAGCTTCATGAACGAGTCGCGCCGCCTGCGCAACGACCGGCTCAAGCGCGAACTGGGCTGGACCCCGCGCTACCCCACGGTGCGCGAGGGGCTGCAGGCTCAGGCCGGGGTGCCCAGGGTGGTGTAGAGCAACCAGGCGGTGTAGCCGGCAAAGGTCAGCACCAGCAGGGCGCCTTCCCAGCGGTTGATACGCCCGGGTTGGCCTTGGTGGCCGTAGCCCAGCACGAACAGCGCCAGCGTCAGGGCGCCCATCACCGCCATGTCGCGCGTCAGCACCGCCGACTCCACCGCCATGGGCTGGATGGCCCCGGCCAGACCCACCACCGCCAAGGTGTTGAACAGGTTGGAGCCCAGCACGTTGCCCAGCGCCAGGTCGTGCTCGTTCTTGCGTGCCGCCGCCACGCACGAGGCCAGTTCGGGCAGCGAAGTGCCCACGGCCACCACAGTCAGACCGATGACCAGGTCGCTCACGCCCAGGCTCTGCGCGATGGTGACCGCGCCCCACACCAGCAGCCGCGAACTGGCGACCAGCAGCAGCAGGCCGGCGGCCAGCCAGAACCAGGCCTTGCCGATGGCCAGGGGGTGGGCGTCGAGCTCGGCCTCGGTTTCGGTGCCCAGGGCGTCGGGTCCGCTGCGCAGCCCTTCACGCACCGACCAGGCCAGCAGCAGGCCGAAGACGCCGAGCAGGATCCAGGCGTCGGTGCGGCCGATGTCGAGGTCCCACACGAGTCCGACCGACAGGGCGGTGATGCCGGCCAGGATGGGCAGTTCCTTGCGCAGGATGCTGGACTGGACCACGATGGGGCTGATGAGCGCCGTCAGGCCCAGGATGAGGGCGATGTTGGCGATGTTGGAGCCGTAGGCGTTGCCCAGCGCGATGCCGGGGCTGCCCTCCATGGCAGACAGCACCGACACCGCCATTTCGGGGGCCGAGGTGCCAAAGCCGACGATGACCACCCCGATGAGCAGGGGCGGCAGGCTGAAATGACGGGCCACGGCGGCCGCGCCGTCGATGAATTTGTCGGCCGACCAGACCAGAATGGCCAGACCCGCCAAAACCGCCAGCAAAGGCATCCACATGGTTCAGTTCCTGTGCGTTGGGAAAACAAAGAAAAAGGGCAACATCTTGTGAATGTTGCCCTTTTTAGAGTTTGGTGCCGGGGGCCGGAC
>NZ_JAAQQT010000638.1:0-5769 GCF_011742065.1 Aquabacterium sp. A08 | reverse complement strand
GTGGGGCTGTGCGGCGTCATGGGGCTGCGGGCCGTGACCGCGCTGCTCGAACCGCCGCCGCTGGGCATTTACAGCTACAGCCCGATGCAGGCGGTGTACCTGGCCAGCTACAGCTTCGGCATCCTGCTGCTGAGCATTTCGGCCATCCTGTTGGCCACCGAGCAACTGCGCGGCGAACTGGAGCGCCTGCTCAAGCACGACACCCTGACCGGCGCCTTGACCCGGCGTGCCGCCTTCGAGCACGCGGCCGACGAAATGGCGCGCTGCGCCCGCACCGGCGCGAGCTTTTCGGTGCTGTTGCTGGACCTGGACCATTTCAAGGACATCAACGACCGTTACGGCCACCAGGCCGGGGACCGGGTGCTGGCCGAGTTCGTGCACCGCGTCGAGGCGGTGCTGCGCCGCCCGGCCGCCCTGGGCCGCTGCGGCGGGGAGGAATTTCTGGTGGTGCTGCCCGACACCGATCCGGCCCAGGCGCTGCAGGTGGCCGAGCGCATCCGGCAGCGTTTGCGTGAAAGCACCGCCGAGCCGCGCGTCACGGCCAGCATCGGGGTGGCCACCTTCCGCGGCGGGCATGACACGCTGGACGCCGTCATCGGGCGCGGCGACGCCGCCCTGTACGCCGCCAAGCACCAAGGCCGCGACCGCATCGAGGTCGAAGCGCCCGCGGCCTGAGCCGGCTTGGTCTGATGGGGGGCAAGGGTGCGAAAATCCCACCCATGACCACCCAGATCACCCTCACCCGCCCCGACGACTGGCACCTGCACGTGCGGGACGGCGCCGTCCTGCACACCGTGGTGCCGCACACCGCCGCCCAGTTCGGCCGCGCCATCGTCATGCCCAACCTCAAGCCGCCGGTGACCACCGCCGAGCAAGCGCTGGCGTACAAGGCCCGCATCCAGGCCGCGGTGCCCGCCGGGGTGGACTTCGAGCCGCTGATGACGCTGTACCTGACCGACAACCTGCCGGCCGACGAGATCGCCCGCGCCAAGGCGGCCGGTGTGGTGGCCTGCAAGCTCTACCCGGCCGGCGCCACCACCAACAGCGACGCCGGCGTCACCGACATCCGCAAGACCCACAAAACCCTGGAAGCCATGCAGCGCGAAGGCGTGCTGCTGCTGGTGCACGGCGAAGTCACCAGCCCCGACATCGACCTGTTCGACCGCGAAGCGGTGTTCATCGAACAGCAGCTCGAACCCCTGCGCCGCGACTTCCCCGGCCTGAAGATCGTGATGGAGCACATCACCACCAAAGAAGCGGCCGCTTACGTGGCCGAGGCCGACGCGAACCTGGGCGCCACCATCACCGCCCACCACCTGCTGTACAACCGCAACGCCATCTTCACCGGCGGCATCCGCCCGCACTACTACTGCCTGCCGGTGCTCAAGCGCGAAACCCACCGCCAGGCCCTGGTGGCGGCGGCCACCAGCGGGTCGCCGAAGTTCTTCCTGGGCACCGACAGCGCGCCGCACCCCGCGCACCTGAAAGAACACGCCACCGGCTGCGCCGGCTGTTACACCGCCCACGCCGCCATGGAACTGTACGCCGAGGCCTTTGACGCCGCCGGTGCGCTGGACAAGCTCGAAGGCTTCGCCAGCTTCTTCGGGGCCGACTTCTACGGCCTGCCGCGCAACACCGGCAGCATCACACTCCGCAAGGAAAGCTGGACCCTACCCGAGTCCTACCCGTTCGGCGAGGCCGAGTTGAAGCCCCTGCGCGCCGGCGAGGCCCTGCCTTGGAAACTGGTCTGACCTGAGAGGCGTGGCGGTGAAAGACGACAAAGCCAAAATAGCGTTGCTCATTGACGCCGACAATGCGCCAGCGTCCAAGATCGATGAGATCTTGAGTGAACTGTCGAACCATGGTGTCGTTCATCTGCGCCGCGCCTACGGTAATTGGAAGAAAAACGAGCTCAAGGGCTGGGAAGAACGGCTGCACCAGTTTGCCATCCGTCCGATTCAGCAGTTTGACTACTCCAAGAGAAAAAACGCCAGTGACATGGCGATCACCATCGACGCTGTCGAGTTGTTGTTCACCGACCGCCCCGACGCTTATGCGATTGTTTCGTCGGACGCCGATTTCACCCCTTTGGTGATGCGTTTGCGGGACAAGGGGGCGATGGTGTACGGTTTTGGTGAACGCCACACCCCAGAGCCGTTTGTGAACGCTTGTTCTAGGTTTTTGTATTTGGACCGGCCGGGTACCGAACTGCCTGATCCAGAGGTTCCGTTGGTGGGCGATGGGCCCGCTTTGGACGAGCCTGTCGTCATGCCGCGGATACCCGAAGTGCAGATCCGTCAGGACGCCAAACTGATCAGCTTGTTGAGGGGGTCGGTGATCGCCTGTGAAGATGCCGATGGATGGGCCACGGTGGGTCAAGTGGGCAAGCACATGGCCGACAAGACTTCTTTTGATCTGCGCAACTATGGCTACGCCACGCTGACCAAATTGATGCGTGCGACGGAAGCGTTTGAATTCCGCGACGTGGGGACGCCCAAGGTGGCGGTTCGCGACCGGCGTCACTTTTTGGTGCTTTCCGATTTGCATCGGATGGAATGACACAGCCGATTCTTGAGATGGCCCTTGATTGGGTGTCGCCGTGGTTTGATCCCTGGCGCGTGTCTGGCGGCTTGGCGCAGCAGAAGATGGTATCTGGACTGAGTCCATCAGCGGCATTGAACGCCTTGCAGTCGGCCCCAGTGCGCTTCGTCCCACAAACCGAGCTGCCCGAGGGCGTGGCCTACGAGAGCCACATCCATGCCACCGGCGCCGTGCCCACGCGCGAGAACCTGCACGACTTTTTCAACGCCCTGTGCTGGATGCGTTTTCCGCAGACCAAGCGGGAGCTGAACCGGCTGCAGGCGGGTGCCATAGCCCAGGCCGGGGGCGTGCAGGCCACCCGGGGGCCGCTGCGCGACGCGCTCACCCTGTTCGACGAAAACGCCTTGCTGCTGCAGGCGCCCGAGCCGCTGTGGGACGCCTTGCGCGCCCGCGACTGGGCACGGCTGTTCCTGACCTTGCGCCCGTTGTGGGCGCAGGCCACGGCCGTGACCTTTGGCCATGCGCTGACCGAAAAGCTGGTGGCGCCCTACAAATCCATCACCGCCCACGTACTGTGCCTGCCGGTGCCACCCAACCTGCCGCCCGACCCGGGCACCGGCGCGCACCCCTGGGACAGCTGGCTGGCGGCGCAGCTGACACCCGCGTGGCTGGCCACCAAGCCCTACACGCCCCTGCCGGTGCTGGGCCTGCCCGGTTGGTGGCCTGCCAACCAGGACCCGGCCTTTTACGCCGACCCCGACGTGTTCCGCCCGCCACGCCCGCGCCGCCCGCCGCCGCCCACGGTCCCCACTTGAGGCCGCGCCACACCGCCCTTATATGATGCGAAAGCGTGGGTCCGCGCGGGAACCTGTGCCGTGGCCCGCGGTCATACGCCCCATCACCCCACCACCGGAGTCACCACTGACATGAAACGCATTCTCTTGCTGGTTCTGACCAACCTGGCCGTCATGGCCGTGCTGTTGATCACCACCCGCATCCTCGGCGTGGACCGCTTCCTCACCGCCAACGGCCTGAACCTGACGGCGCTGGCCGGCTTCTCGCTCGTCATCGGTTTCGGTGGCGCCTTCATCTCGCTGCTGATGTCCAAGCCCATGGCCAAGTTCAGCACGGGCGCGCGCGTCATCGGCCAGCCGCAAACGGCGGACGAGGCCTGGATCGTGCAGACCGTGCAGAAATTTGCCGACAAGGCCGGCATCGGCATGCCCGAGGTCGCGATTTTCGAGGGCGACCCCAACGCCTTCGCCACCGGCGCCTTCAAGAACTCGGCCCTGGTGGCGGTCTCCACCGGCCTGCTGCGCAACATGACGCGCGACGAGGTCGAGGCCGTCATTGGCCACGAGGTCGCGCACATCGCCAACGGCGACATGGTGACCATGACCCTGATCCAGGGCGTGATGAACACCTTCGTCGTGTTCCTGAGCCGGGTCATCGGTTACGCGGTGGACAGCTTCCTGCGCAAGGGCGACAGCGAGAGTTCCGGCCCCGGCATCGGCTACATGGTCACCACCATCGTCATGGACATCGTGCTGGGCTTCCTGGCCGCCATCATCGTGGCCTGGTTCAGCCGCCAGCGCGAGTTCCGCGCCGACGCCGGTGCCGCCGCCCTGATGGGCCGCAAGCAGCCCATGATCAACGCGCTGGCCCGCCTGGGGGGCCTGCAGCCGGGCGAACTGCCCAAGAGCATGGCGGCCATGGGCATCACCGGTGGGCTGGGCAAGCTGTTCTCCACCCACCCGCCGATCGAGGAGCGCATCGCCGCGCTGCAGCAGGGCTGACCGCGCGTCAGGTCCGTTGCCACCACCCGCCCGGCGTCCAACGCCCGGCGGGTTTTTTTGACCTCAGCAGGGGCGGACCTTGAACTCGACGCGGCGGTCCAGGGCGTCGCGCAGGTCGTCGGTGCCCGAGCCGACGATGTTTTCGCGGAAGCCGATGCCGGTGGCATTGAGCCGGCCGCCCAGGTTGGGCGACAGGGTTTCGAGCTGCTTCTGCACCGCGGCGGCGCGTTGCAGCGACAACCGGTCATTGTACACCTCGTTGCCGGTGCGGCTGGTGTGTCCGGCCACGGTCAGGCAGGCCTTGACGCTGTCGGCCTCGCGCGCAATCTGGCGCAGCCACATGGCATAGGGCGCGCTGATTTTCGGGTCGGCGATGTAGGCGGTGGAGCCGGGGCTGAACAGGAAGCGCACCGACAGGTTGTTGGTGGCCAGGCCCAGCCCGACGATCTTGCCGAAGGTGGTTTCCGCCGCGGCCGGCTGGTTCAGCTGCACCTGGCACAGGTAGACGCCGTTGAGGGCCTTCATCTGTTGCGCCCCTGGCTGGGTGGCGGCCTGCTGGTACAGGGGCAGGGCGCGGTCGCACTGGCCGTTTTCGTAGCCCTGGTCGGCCTGGGCCACCAGCGCGGCCACCGGCAGTTTGGACAGGTAGAGGTTGTCGGCCTCCTGACCGGTCGCGGTCCGGGCGGTCTTGATCTGGCCTTCGGTGGCGCGGTCTTTGGACAACGCAGGGCTGTCGCGGAAGAAGGCGGTCGGGGTCTCGTCCACCCCCTGGGCCCGCACCCGGGCCACGCTGTGGGCGATGACGAAGCCGGACCTCACGTCGGTCAGCGACACGTGGATCAGAAAGCCGCGGGCGCTGCCCGCCTCGCCGGTGGGGGTGAGGGTGCTGGTCACCACAAACGGGGCCTGGCCGGCGTTGGTGGGGCTCAGCGGTGCGACTTCGTGCCCGGGCAGGCGCGCGGCCAGTTGGGTTTGCAAACCCCGGTCCATGTAGCGGGTGGCGGCGGTTTCCTGGCCGGCCGCGCCTTCCACCACCCGGTCCACCACCACCAGGGGCCGGGTCTTGGCGTCGGCTTTCAGGATCTGCTGCAAGGCGTTCTGGGCCGGGGCAAACCCGGGCGCGCGCAGGGCCTGCGCCACCAGGTCGTCCACCGCGAACTGGAGGCCCTGGTCCAGCAGCGCTTCGCGCGAGAGAGCGCTGGGACGTTCGGGCGCGGGCGGGTTGGACACGCAGCCGCCCAGCGCCAGGGCGGTGCCGAGGGCCAGGGCCGACAGGGGAAGCGAGCGGGGCAGTGAACGGGTCATGGTGGGCGCTTTCATTGGCACTGTTGCAGGAGTTCTTGCCGTTCGCTGGGCGAGATGGTTTCGCCCAGCGCCATTTTGTTGAGCAGCCGGGTGCAGCGCGGCGAGGCGGAAACCGGCGCCGGCGCGG
>NZ_JAAQQT010000637.1:0-16025 GCF_011742065.1 Aquabacterium sp. A08 | reverse complement strand
AACACCTCGGCGCCGAAGCGGGCCAGGTCGTAACGGGCGGTGGCCGCGTGCATCATTTCCACCGCGCAACACGCGAGGCCGAACGTCATCGGCCACAAGGAACCGGTTTTGGCCCAGTTCACCACCGAGTCGTAACTGGTGGTGATGAAGCCTTCTTTGAAGACGCCTTCGATCATCTGAACTCCTGCGCGTTACGCGAACGTCATTCCCAATCCAGGGCGCCCACTTTCCAGGCGTAGACAAAACCCACGATCAGATCGACCAGAAACACCACCCCCACCCAGAAGCCGTAGGAGCCGATGTCGGTGAACGCCACCACCCAGGGAACCAGGAAGGTGATTTCGAGGTCGAACAGAATGAACAGGATGGCGACGAGGTAGTAACGCACGTCGAACTTCATCCGCGCGTCTTCGAAGGCCTCGAAGCCGCATTCGTAGGGGGAGTTTTTGGCGGGGTCGGGCCGGTTCGGCCCGAGTATGTACCCAAACACCTGGGGGAGTACCCCAACAGCGATACCAACCAAGACAAACAAGAGAACTGGAAGGTATTGCTCTAGGTTCATTTGGCTTTCCCGCAGGCGCCCGCGGGGCGCCTCGTTTGTATTGGTGCCGACGGCGAGACTCGAACTCGCACAGCTTTCGCCACTACCCCCTCAAGATAGCGTGTCTACCAATTTCACCACGTCGGCATGAAGTTGTTTTGCTGTTGCAGTGGATGGCTTGGCTGAACCGCACCACCCACTCAACAGACCACGATTCTACTCTGAAAAATCAGGGATTTTCCTTACAAGCAACGCTCACTGGCCGGGGATCTGTGCGGCTCCCGTGGCCGGGGTCGCTGGCACGGCGGCGGCGCCATCGACCGGGGCGGACGGGGCCGGCAGCTTCTCGAGCACGCTGCCCGACGCCGCCGGCTGGGCACCGCCAAAGTAGGCGAGGCACAGGGTGGCCACCAGGAACACGGTGGCCAGCGCCGCGGTGCTGCGCGACAGGAAGTTGGCGCTGCCCGAGGCGCCGAACAGGCTGGCCGAGCCGCCCCCACCGCCGCCGCCGAAAGCGGCACCGGCGTCGGCCCCCTTGCCGTGTTGCACCAGGATCAGGCCGATCATGGCAATGGCCGACAGCAGTTGCACCGCCAGCAGAATGGTCATCAGAACGCTCATGGGTTACTCCAGATGGGTGACGCTTCAGCCGTGAACCGGGCACGAAGCGATGATGCTGAGAAATTCGTCCGACTTCAACGACGCGCCGCCGATGAGTCCGCCGTCGATGTCGGGCTGGCACAGCAGCTCGGCCGCGTTGGCCGGGTTCATGCTGCCGCCATAGAGGATGCGGATGCGGTCGGCGTGGGCGGTGGCCGCCTGCAACTGCGCCCGCAACACGGCGTGCACCGCCTGGGCCTGCGCGGGCGTGGCCGTCTGGCCGGTGCCGATCGCCCAAACCGGCTCGTAAGCCACCACGATTTCGCTGGTGCAGTGGCCCACGGTGTGGATCACCGAGGCCAGCTGGCGCTTGACCACCAGCTCGGTGCGGCCGGCTTCGCGTTCGGCCAGGGTTTCACCCACACACACGATGGGGGTGATGCCCGCGGCCAGCACACGCTGGGCCTTGGTGGCCACGGTGTCGTCGGACTCGCCGTGGTACCGGCGCCGCTCGGAATGGCCGACCAGGGCGTAGCGGCAGGCGAAGTCGCGCAGCATGGCGGCGCTGGTTTCGCCGGTGTAGGCGCCATGTGGGTGGGCCGAAGCATCCTGGGCACCCCACGCCAGCGGCGTGCCCTGCAGCAGTTGCTGCAGCTGGGCCAGGTAAGGCATGGGCGCGCACACGGCCACATCGGCCGCGGCACGGTCGGGCCAGCCCCGCAACAACGCGCCCAGCAGGGCGGCGTTGTCGGCCAGGCCGCCGTTCATTTTCCAGTTGCCAACGATGAGTTTGTTCATGCGCTCCAATCCCGTCTCGGGCCTGCACGCGGCCGGCTCACGCCCGCCAGTCGAGCAGGAGCTTGCCGATGTGCTGGTTGGACTCCATCAGGGCGTGGGCGTCGGCCGCCTGGGCCGCCGGGAACACCCGGAACACCACCGGCCGGATCGCACCGCTGGCCAGCAAAGGCCAGACGTGCTGGCGCAGGCTGGCCGCGATGGCCGCCTTGAACGCCACCGGCCGCGGCCGCAGGGTGGAGCCGGTGAGGGTGAGGCGGCGGCGCAGCACTTGGCCGGCGTTCACCTCGGCGTTGACACCGCCCTGCACCGCGATGATCACGAGGCGGCCGTCTTCGGCCAGGCAATCCAGCTCTCGCGCCACGTAAGGCCCGGCCACCATGTCGAGGACCACGTCCACGCCTCGGCCGCCGGTCAGGTCGGCCACTTCGCGCACGAAGTCCTGGGTTTTGTAGTGGATGGCGTGGTCGGCGCCCAAGGCCAGGCAGGCCCGGGCCTTCTCGTCGCTGCCCACGGTGACGATGACGCGGGCCCCCAGGGCCTTGGCCATCTGGATGGCGGTCACGCCGATGCCGCTGGAGCCGCCCTGCACCAGCAGGGTCTCGCCCGGCTGCAGCCGACCGCGGTCGAACACATTGCTCCAGACGGTGAAAAAGGTCTCGGGCAGGCCCGCGGCCTCCACATCGGTCCAACCGGCGGGCACCGGCAGGCATTGCGCCACCGGGGCGACACAATACTCGGCGTAGCCGCCACCGGCCACCAGCGCGCACACATGGTCGCCCAGTTGCAGGCCCGCCTCGGCCAGGGCTGCGGCGTCACCCGCCTCGACCACGCCCGCCACCTCCAGCCCCGGGATGTCCGAGGCACCGGGCGGCACCGGGTAGTTGCCGGTGCGCTGCAACACGTCCGGGCGGTTCACGCCCGAGGCCGCCACGCGGATCAGCAGTTCCCCGGCGCCGCCCACGGGGCGCGGGCGCTCGGTCAGGCGCAACACCTCGGGCGCCCCGTAGGTGGCGATCTCGACGGCTCGCATCGTCTGGCTCATGCCCGCCACCCCAGACTTACTGCTGCTGTTGCTGCTGTTGCACGCCGGCGTCGTCGCGGTCCAGCAGCGCCTTCATGGACAGCTTGACGCGGCCCTTTTCGTCGGTTTCCAGCACCTTGACCTTGACGATCTGGCCTTCCTTGAGGAAGTCGGTGACCTTCTCCACGCGCTGGTGCGCGATCTGGCTGATGTGCAGCAGACCGTCCTTGCCGGGCAGCAGGTTGATCAGGGCGCCGAAGTCCAGGATCTTGGTGACCGGGCCTTCGTAGACCTTGCCGATTTCGACTTCGGCGGTGATCTGCTCGATGCGGCGCTTGGCCTCGTCGGCCTTGGCGGCCTCGGTGGCGGCGATGGTGATGGTGCCGTCTTCCTCGATGTTGATCTGGCAGCCGGTCTCTTCGGTCAGCGCGCGGATGACGGCGCCGCCCTTGCCGATCACGTCACGGATCTTCTCGGGGTTGATCTTCATGGTGAACAGCTTGGGCGCGAAATTACTCACTTCGGTCTTGGCTTCGCCCATGGCGTCCTGCATCTTGCCCAGGATGTGCATGCGCGCTTCCTTGGCCTGGGCCAGCGCGACCTGCATGATTTCCTTGGTGATGCCCTGGATCTTGATGTCCATCTGCAGCGCGGTCACGCCGTTGGTGGTGCCGGCCACCTTGAAGTCCATGTCGCCCAGGTGGTCTTCGTCGCCTAGGATATCGGTCAGCACCGCAAAGCGGTTGCCGTCCTTGATCAGGCCCATGGCGATGCCGGCCACGTGGGCCTTCATGGGCACGCCGGCGTCCATCAGCGCCAGGCAGCCGCCGCAGACGGAGGCCATGGACGAGGAACCGTTCGATTCGGTGATTTCAGACACCACGCGCAGGGTGTAGGGGAATTCTTCCTTGCTCGGCAGCGCGGCGATGAGGGCGCGCTTGGCCAGGCGACCGTGGCCGATTTCGCGGCGCTTCGGCGAGCCCACACGACCGGTTTCGCCGGTGGCGAAGGGCGGCATGTTGTAGTGCAGCATGAAGCGGTCTTCGAAGTCGCCGCTCAGGGCGTCGATGCGCTGCGCGTCGCGGTCGGTGCCCAGCGTGGCCACGACCAGCGCCTGGGTTTCACCGCGGGTGAACAGCGCCGAGCCGTGGGTGCGCGGCAGCACGCCATTGCGGATTTCGATGGCGCGCACGGTGCGGGTGTCGCGGCCGTCGATGCGGGGCTCGCCGGCCAGGATCTGGCCGCGCACGATCTTGGCTTCGATTTCGAACAGCAGGCCTTCGATGGCCACGCTGTCAAAGGCCACGCCTTCGGCCTTCAGGGCGGCCATCACGTCGGCGTAGGCGGCACGGCAGGCCTGGGTGCGGGCCTGCTTGTTGCGGATCTGGTAGGCGGCCTCCAGCTTGGCCTTGGCCAGGCCGTCGATCTTGGCGATCAGGGCCTCGTCTTTGGCCGGGGCCTGCCAGTTCCACTCGGGCTTACCGGCGTCACGCACCAGTTCGTTGATGGCGGCGATGGCGATGTTGCCCTGCTCGTGGCCAAACACCACGGCGCCCAGCATGATCTCTTCGCTCAACTGCTGGGCCTCGGACTCCACCATGAGCACGGCGGCCTCGGTGCCGGCCACCACCAGGTCCATCTGGCTGTTCTTGCGCTCGGTCTGGCCCGGGTTCAGCACGTATTCGCCGTTGATGTAACCCACGCGAGCGGCGCCGATGGGGCCGTTGAACGGGATGCCCGACACCGACAGGGCGGCGCTGGTGGCGATCATGGCCGCGATGTCGGCGTCCACCTCGGGGTTCAGCGACAGGGTGTGGATGACCACCTGCACTTCGTTGAAGAAGCCCTCGGGGAAGAGCGGGCGGATCGGGCGGTCGATCAGGCGGCTGGTCAGGGTCTCGAATTCGGACGGGCGGCCTTCGCGCTTGAAGAAGCTGCCCGGGATCTTGCCGGCGGCGTAGGTCTTCTCGAGGTAATCGACGGTCAGCGGGAAGAAGTCCTGACCGGCCTTGGCTTCCTGCTTGGCCACCACGGTGGCCAGGACCACGGTGCCCTCGATGTCGAGCAGCACGGCGCCGCTGGCCTGGCGGGCGATTTCGCCGGTTTCCATGCGGACCGTGTGTTGGCCCCACTGGAAGGTTTTGGTGACTTTGTTGAACATGGTCATGGTGTGCTCCTGGGTGTTCGGGCGCAGACAACGGCGCCCAGGGTGGGGAGCGCCCTCTTCAGAACACGATGCCATTCCAGCGGGCCTGCGGACGGGCACAAGCCCGTTGGAATGACACAGCTTCGCTCTGAACGGCGGCAACTCCGGTGAAAAAAGCAAAAAACGCCTGGGGCGGCTGAGCTACCCAGGCGTTTGGCGGGTTCAGTGCTTCGGCAAACCGATTACTTGCGCAGGCCCAATTTCTGGATCAGCGCCAGGTAGCGGTCGGCGTCCTTGGACTTCAGGTAGTCCAGCAGCTTGCGGCGGCGGCTCACCATCTTCAGCAGACCGCGGCGACCGTGGTGGTCTTTGTGGTGGGTCTTGAAGTGGGGGGTCAGCTCGTTGATGCGGGCGGTCAGGATACCGACCTGCACCTCGGGGCTGCCGGTGTCGTTGGCGGCGCGGGCATTGGCGGCAATCACTTCGGCCTTGGCGGCTTGAGAAATCATGAGAATTTTCCTAATGTGGACATGCATCCCGTCGCAGGTGGCCCAACGGTGCCAGAGGCATCGGGGTTTGCCGCTACGGGCGTGAATTGCCTGCGATAAAACAAGCAACCATGGATTATAGCCGGAGACGAGAGCGCAGCCTAACGCCCTCAAACCACCGACAGCTCGGCCAGCGGCCAGCGCGGTTTCACGTCGAAGCTGTAGCAGCGCGCCTCGGCCGGCACCAGCCCCGCCTGGACCCGCATGCCGGCGGCCAGTGCGATCATGGCGCCGTTGTCGGTGCACAGGTGCAGTTCGGGGTAATGCACCCGCACGCCGCGGCGCTGGCAGGCCGCGTCCAGCTGCGCCCGCAGCAGGCGGTTGGCACCCACGCCGCCGGCCACCACCAGCCGGCGCAGGCCGGTCTGCTGCAGCGCTGCCAGCGACTTTTTCACCAGCACCTCGACGATGGCGGCCTGCGTGGCAGCCGCCAGGTCGGCGCGGCGGGTGTCCAGGTCGGCACCGAGTTTTTTGGCCTGGGTCAGCACCGCCGTTTTGAGGCCGGCGAAAGAAAAATCCAGGTCGCCGCTGTGCAACAGCGGGCGCGGCAGCTTGAAAGCGTCGGCCTGGCCCTGTTCGGCCAGTCGCGCCAGCGCCGGGCCACCCGGGTAACCCAGGCCCAGCAGCTTGGCGGATTTGTCAAAAGCCTCGCCGGCGGCGTCGTCGATGGTTTCGCCCAACAGCGCGTAGCGGCCCACGCCGTCCACGCGCATCAGCTGGGTGTGGCCGCCCGAAACGAGCAGGGCGACAAAGGGAAACTCGGGCGGGTCGGCACTGAGAAAGGGCGACAACAGGTGGCCTTCCAGGTGGTGCACTCCCAGGGTGGGCCGCCCCAACGCCGCGGCCATGGCGCAGGCCACCCCGGCCCCCACCAGCAGCGCGCCGGCCAGGCCGGGACCGCGGGTGTAGGCCACCAGCTCGACCTCGGCCAGCGCGCGCCCGGCCTGCGCCAGGGTGGCTTCGGTCAGCGGCAGCACGCGGCGGATGTGGTCGCGGCTGGCCAGCTCGGGCACCACGCCGCCGTAGGCCCGGTGCATCTCGATCTGGCTGTGCAGCGCGTGGCCCAGCAGGCGCGGCACCCCGCCCTGCCCGGCGGCGGCCTCGACCAGCGCCACCCCGGTTTCGTCGCACGACGATTCGATTCCCAATATCAACATGCCGCCAGTGTACGGCGGTGCACAATAGCGGGGTAAACCCTGAGCGGCACCCGGTGCCCGCAGGCCCACGAACGCCCACCCCTGGCCCCGATGAAAACCGGTTTGAGCTTCCTGATGGCCGCCAAGCAGTGCGAGATGGCGGACCTGCGGCAACTGCAGCAGACCAGCGCGCTGGTGCGGGTGACCTCGCGCATGATCCACGAACTGCAGCGCGAGCGGGGCCTGAGCAACCTGTTCCTGGGCTCGCGCGGCGAACGCTTTGGCGAGGCCCTGCGCGGCCAGACCGGCGCCAGCGACGCCACCGCAGTGGAGTTGCGCGCCGCCTTTGACGGCCTGGACACCGGCGCCGGCCGGCACGACAACGGCGCCCGGCTGTTCAGCCGCATCGCCTACGTGCTGCACGGCCTGGGCGCCCTGCCGGGCCTGCGCAGCGGCATCGCGGCCCTGCAGTGGACGCCTGCGCGCGCCACGGCGGCCTATGGGCAGCTGATCGCCGGGCTGCTGGCGGTGGTGTGCGAAGCGGCCGACACCGCCAGCGACCCCGCCATTTCACGCCTGCTGGTGGCGCTGTTCAATTTCATGCAGGGCAAGGAATTCGCCGGGCAAGAACGCGCCACCGGCGCGGCCATGTTCGCCAGCGGCGCCACCGAACACGATGCGCAGCAGCGGCTGCTGCACCTGATCGACTCGCAGGAACGCTGCCTGCAGGTGTTCAGCGACTTTGCTAGCCACGACACCCGCAGCCTGTGGCGCGAGTGCCAGCGCGCCTCGGCCCTGGTGGAGCTGGAACGGATGCGCCGCCTGCTGGGCACCGCCAGCGTGGGCGGGCCGCTGAACACCCAGCTGAGCCAGCCCTGGTTCGACTGCTGCAGCCAGCGCATGGACGAGATGCGGCTGGTGGAGAACCAGATGACGCAGGAGCTGCTGCAGCGCTGCGCCACACAACTGGCCGCCACCGACCAGGAACTGCAACACCTGCAGGAGCTGCAGGCCCGGCTGGACGGCCCGCAGGCCAGCGCCGGCACCGACCCGGCGGTGCTGGAGCAGTTTTTCCACGACGCCCGCCCCTCGGGCACCGCCCCGACCCAGCCGGTGGGTTCGCAGCTGGAGCGCTCGGTGCTGGACATGGTGCAGGCTCAGGCCCAGCGCCTGCAGTCCATGGCCGACGAGCTGGACACCGTGCGCGCCAGCCTGAACGAGCGCAAGGTGATCGAGCGCGCCAAAGGCCTGCTGATGGCCCACCGCCAGCTCAACGAAGAAGCCGCGCACAAGGCCATGCGCCAGATGGCGATGAGCCAGAACAAACGCCTGGTGGACGTGGCCGAGGCGGTGCTGGCCATGCGCGACGTGCTGGCGGCAAGCGGCCGCTGACACACCCACGCACCGACTCAGTGCCTCGGCGCACCGCGGCGCGCACGGCACGCACCGCCGCGGCCCATCGCGCCGGCGGAGGCGCCGGGGGCGTCGGTCTTTTCTGCCCTGGCAACCTCTGGAAATCGACCGCTGGCTTTCACCTGGCACGGCTTCTGCTAGAGGGTTGACAGCGATTTGAGCCAACGGCGGCACGAATCGACGTCTTCCCGGACACATGGACAACGGCGTCCATCGCCCACTGGTTGGCCCAGTGGTGCGGTGGACGCCGTTTTTCGTGGGCCCGGGCCTTGAAGTCCCGCTCCAGGAGTTGTCATGCCCCACACCCCCTCCACCGCCGCAACGGCCCTGCCCCCGACCGACCGCCCCGCCACCCCCAACCGCCGCGCCTGGCTCCAGCAGGGTGCGGCCCTGACCGGCGCGGCGCTGTTCTCCAGCCTGGGGCACCACGGCGTGTGGGCCGCCGGCTCCGACGCCCCGGAAAAGAAAGAGGTCAAGATCGGCTTCATCCCGCTGACCGACTGTGCCAGCGTGGTCATGGCCTCGGTGCTGGGCTTCGACCAGAAGTACGGCGTCAAGATCATCCCGACCAAAGAGGCCAGTTGGGCCGGCGTGCGCGACAAGCTGGTCAACGGCGAACTGGACTTGGCCCACGTGCTCTACGGCCTGATTTACGGTGTGCACCTGGGCACCGCCGGCCCCAAGAAGGACATGGCGGTGCTGATGAACCTGAACCACAACGGCCAGGCCATCACCCTGAGCAAGGCGCTGGCCGGCCAGGGCGCGGTGGACGGCCCCAGCCTGGCCAAGGTGATGGCGCAGAAACCGCGCGAATACACCTTCGCCGGCACCTTCCCCACCGGCACCCACGCCATGTGGATGCACTACTGGCTGGCGGCCGCGGGCATCAACCCGCTGTCGGGCGCCAAGCTGATCACCGTGCCACCGCCGCAAATGGTGGCCAACATGCGCATCGGCAACATGGACGGCTTCTGCGTGGGCGAGCCCTGGAACCACCGCGCGATCATGGACGGCATCGGCATCACCGCCAACACCACCCAGGACATCTGGAAAGACCACCCAGAAAAGGTGCTGGGCACCACCAGCGAATTCGTGAGCAAGTACCCCAACACCACCCGCGCGGTGATGATGGCGGTGCTGGAGGCCAGCCGCTGGATCGACGCCGGCCTGCAGAACAAGCTGAAGATGGCCGAAACGGTGGCGCAGAAGAGCTACATCAACACCAGCGTAGACGCGATCAACCAGCGCATCCTGGGCCGCTACCAGAACGGCCTGGGCAAGACCTGGGACGACCCGAACCACATGAAGTTTTTCAACGACGGGTTGGTGAACTTCCCCTTCCTGAGCGACGGCATGTGGTTCCTGACCCAGCACAAGCGCTGGGGTTTGCTCAAGAGCCACCCCGACTACCTGGGTATCGCCAAACAGGTGAACCGGGTGGACCTGTACAAGTCGGTGGCCGGCGCCATGGGCATCGGCGTGCCCAAGGACGTGCTGCGCAGCAGCAAGTTCATCGACGGTGTGACCTGGGACGGCAAGAACCCGGCCCAGTACGCCGACGGTTTCAAGATCAAGGCCTGAGGAGGGTTGCACCATGGTCAGCGCCGTGTTTCACGCCCCGCTGGAGTCGGCGCCGCCGGCGTCCAGCCCTTCTGCCCTTCACCCCCAAGCCGGCGCTGCGCCGGTGGTGGCGGCCGCCACGCCGCCCGCGCCGCGTGCCGGCTTCGACGCGTCGGCCCTGGCCTGGGCCGTGGTGCCCCCGGTGCTGGGCCTGGCCCTGCTGGTGGGCCTGTGGTACTTGGTGTCGGTGTCCACCGGCAGCAGCATCCCGACCCCGCTGGACACCTGGACGCAGGCCGTGGCGATTTTTTCCGACCCCTTCTACCGCAACGGCCCGAACGACCAGGGCGTGGGCTGGAACGTGCTGATGTCGCTGCAGCGCGTGGCCATGGGCTTCGGCCTGGCCGCGCTGGTGGGCATTCCGGCGGGCTTTGCCATCGGCCGCTTCGATTTTCTGAGCCGCATGTTCAACCCGCTCATCAGCCTGCTGCGCCCGGTCTCGCCGCTGGCCTGGCTGCCGATCGGCCTGCTGGTGTTCAAGGGCGCCAACCCCGCGGCGATCTGGACCATCTTCATCTGCTCCATCTGGCCGATGGTCATCAACACCGCGGTGGGCGTGCAGCGCGTGCCGCAGGACTACATGAACGTGGCCCGCGTGCTCAACCTGAGCGAGTGGAAGATCGTCACCAAGATCCTGTTCCCGGCGGTGCTGCCCTACATGCTGACCGGCGTGCGCCTGGCGGTGGGCACGGCCTGGCTGGTGATCGTGGCGGCCGAGATGCTGACCGGCGGCGTGGGCATCGGCTTCTGGGTCTGGGACGAGTGGAACAACCTGAACGTCACCAACATCATCGTGGCGATCTTCGTCATCGGCATCGTCGGCCTGCTGCTGGAACACGCCCTGATCCAACTGGCCACGGCCTTCACGTTCGAAGAGGTGAAATCATGAGCGACAGCAAGTACATCCGCATCGAAGGCGTGGCCCAGACCTTCAAGACGAAAAAGGGCCTGTTCCCGGCGCTGCGCGACATCGACCTGACGATCGCCAAAGGCGAGTTCGTGGCCCTGATCGGGCACTCGGGCTGCGGCAAGTCCACCTTGCTCAACCTGATCGCCGGTCTGACCAGCCCGACCCAGGGGGTGCTGCTGTGCGCCGGGCGCGAGATCGCCGGCCCCGGCCCGGAGCGCGCGGTGGTGTTCCAGAACCATTCGCTGCTGCCGTGGCTGACCTGCTTCGACAACGTCTATCTGGGGGTGGAGCGGGTGTTCGGCTCTGGGGCGCGCAGCACCGGTCAGAAGGCCGAAGGCAAGGCCCAGCTGACCGAACGCACCCACGCCGCGCTGGCCCTGGTGGGGCTGACGCACGCGGCGCAGAAGCGCCCAGGCGAAATCAGCGGCGGCATGAAGCAGCGCGTGGGCATTGCCCGCGCCCTGGCCATGGAGCCCAAGGTGCTGCTGATGGACGAGCCCTTCGGCGCCCTGGACGCGTTGACCCGCGCCAAGCTGCAGGACGAGCTGCTGGACATCGTCGCCCGCACCCAAAGCACGGTGGTGATGGTGACGCACGACGTGGACGAAGCGGTGCTGCTGTCCGACAAGATCGTGATGATGACCAACGGCCCCGCCGCCACCATTGGCGAGGTGCTGACGGTGGACCTGCCACGCCCGCGCCACCGGGTGGAACTGGCCGAAGACCCGGCCTACCTGCACTGCCGCAAGGCGGTGATCGACTTCCTTTACACGCGCCAGGCGCACGTGGAAAAGGCCGCCTGACCGAGCCCGGTCACCCCCCCCGAAACCCCAGCGAACCACGGCCGGTCGGACACCGGTCGGGGGGTCGCTCACCCCTGAATGTGGAGTTGGAGCTGCGCCATGGACATGCGAGTCGAACCCAAAAGCAAAATGAAACTGGTGATGGTGGGCAACGGCATGGCCGGCGTCCGGGCGCTGGAGGAGCTGTTCAAGCTCGCCCCGGACCTGTACGACATCACCGTCTTCGGCGCCGAGCCGCACCCCAACTACAACCGCATCCTGCTGTCGCCGGTGCTGGCCGGCGAGCAGACGCTGGAGGAGATCGTCCTCAACGACTGGTCCTGGTACCAGGAGCACGGCATCACCCTGCACGCCGGCTGGACGGTGACCGCGGTGGACCGCACCCGCCGCCTGGTGCACGCCCGCAACGCCCAGGGCCAGACCCAGAGCGTGGCCTACGACCGGCTGGTGCTGGCCACCGGCTCCAACCCCTTCATGCTGCCCATCCCCGGCAAGGACCTGCCGGGCGTGCTGGCCTACCGTGACATTGCAGACACCCAGGCCATGATTGATGCGGCCACGGTGCACAAACACGCGGTGGTGATTGGCGGCGGCTTGCTGGGCCTGGAAGCCGCCAACGGCCTGATGAAACGCGGCATGGAGGTGACGGTGGTGCACGTGGGCCCCTGGCTGATGGAGCGCCAGCTCGACGAGGTGGCGGGCCAACTGCTGCAACAGTCGCTGGAACAGCGCGGCATGAAATTCCTCATGGGCGCACAGACCCAGGCGCTGCTGGCCAACGACAGTGGCCGCGTGGCTAAGGTGCAGTTCAAGGACGGCAGCACCGTGCCCGCCGACCTGGTGGTGATGGCCGTGGGCATCCGCCCCAACACCGCGCTGGCCGAGAGCATGCACCTGCACGTGAACCGCGGCATCGTCGTCAGCGACACGCTGCAGACCGTGACCGACCCGCGCATCTACGCCGTGGGCGAATGCGCGGCGCACCGCGGCATCGCCTACGGCCTGGTGGCGCCGCTGTTCGAGCAGGGCAAGGTGCTGGCCAACCACCTGGCCGAATTCGGCATCGGCCGCTACACCGGCTCGCTCACCTCGACCAAGCTCAAGGTCACCGGGATCGACCTGTTCAGCGCCGGCAACTTCATGGGCGGCGAGGGCTGCGAAGAAATCCTGATGAGCGACCCGGTGGGCGGCGTCTACAAAAAGCTGGTCATCCAGAACGACCAGCTGGTGGGCGCCTGCCTGTATGGCGACACCGTGGACGGCTCCTGGTACTTCAAGCTGCTGCGCGAGGGCCGCAACGTGGCCGACATCCGCGACAAGCTGATGTTCGGCGAAAGCCACATCGGCGACGTGGGCCACGAGGGACACACCAAGGCCGCCAGCATGCCCGACGACGCCGAGGTCTGCGGCTGCAACGGCGTGAACAAGGGTGCGATCTGCAAGGCCATCAAGGACAAAGGCCTGTTCACCCTGGACGAGGTGCGCAAGCACACCAAGGCCAGCGCCAGCTGCGGCTCGTGCACCGGCCTGGTCGAGCAAATTTTGATGTTCACCGCCGGCGGCGACTACAGCGCCACCCCGAAGAAAAAGCCGATGTGCGGCTGCACCGACCACAGCCACGCCGACGTTCGCGCCGCCATCGCCACACCGCTGGCCGACGGCGGCAAGCTGCTGAGCACCGGCGCCGTGTTCCAGCACCTGGGCTGGAAAACCCCGAACGGCTGCGCCAGCTGCCGCCCGGCGGTGAATTACTACCTCATCAGCACCTGGCCCAAAGAAGCCAGGGACGACCCGCAAAGCCGTTTCATCAACGAACGCAGCCACGCCAACATCCAGAAGGACGGCACCTACAGCGTCATCCCGCGCATGTGGGGCGGCGAAACCACGGCAAGCGAACTGCGCCGCATCGCCGACGTGGTGGACAAGTACGCCATCCCCACGGTCAAGGTGACCGGCGGCCAGCGCATTGACTTGCTGGGCGTGAAGAAAGAAGACCTGGTGGCGGTGTGGAAGGACCTGGACATGCCCAGCGGCCACGCCTACGCCAAGGCACTGCGCACGGTGAAGACCTGCGTCGGCAGCGAATGGTGCCGCATGGGCACGCAGGACTCCACCCAAATGGGCAAGGACCTGGAGCGCGCCATGTGGCGCATGTACGCCCCGCACAAGGTGAAGTACGCCGTCAGCGGCTGCCCGCGCAACTGCGCCGAAGCCGGCATCAAGGACGTGGGCATCATCGGCGTGGACAGCGGCTGGGAGATGTACATCGCTGGCAACGGAGGCATCAAGACCGAAGTAGCGCACTTCTTCACCAAGCTCAAAACCGCCGAAGAAGTGCTGGAGTACACCGGCGCTTTCATGCAACTTTACCGTCTGGAAGGCTGGTACCTGGAACGCACCGTGCACTACGTCAACCGCGTGGGCCTGGACTACGTGAAAAAGAAGATTCTGGACGACCACGAAGGCCGCCAGGCCCTGTGGGCGCAGTTGCAGGCCGCCTTGGAGGGCGAGCCCAACCCCTGGTTCGAATTCGCCAAGGCCGAAGTGGATGTCCGCCAGTTTGAACCCGTCAAGACCGTTGTGAAAGAAGGAGCCTCGGCATGAGCACCCCCCAACCCGAATGGACCCTGATCTGCCGCGTGGAAGACATTCCCGTGCTGGGCTCGCGCCGCGTGGCCCGCGCGCAGGGGCTGGACGTCGCCGTCTTCCGCAACACCGAGGACGAGGTGTTCGCCCTGCTCGACCGCTGCCCCCACAAGGGGGGGCCGCTGAGCCAGGGCATCGTCTTCGGGCGCAGCGTGGCCTGCCCACTGCACAACTGGACCATCGGCCTGTGCGACGGACAGGCGGCTGCGCCGGACGAAGGCTGCACCCCCCGCTTCAACGTGAAGGTGGAAGCGGGCGAAGTGTGGCTGGACGCGCACGAACTGGCCACCCAGGCCACCGACCAGACGCGCCCGATTGCTGGCCCGGCGCGGCGCTGCAGCCAAGCCGCCTGAGCCCCTTTTAACGAACCGCCCCGCCCAGGAGAACACCGTGACCACCCCCACCCGCGAAACCCGGTCCACCTGCCCATATTGCGGGGTGGGGTGTGGGGTGATCATCGAATCGGTGGGCGAGCGCATCACCCACGTGCGGGGAGACCCGGACCACCCGGCCAACTTTGGCCGACTGTGCACCAAGGGCTCCACCCTGCACCTGACGGCGGACCCGGCGATTGCCCGTCAGGTGCGCCTGCTGCAACCCCTGGTGCGAGCGCAGCGCGGTGCCACACCGCAGCCGCTGGGCTGGAACGCCGCGCTCGACCTGGCGGCCGATCGCCTGTCCACCATCGCCCGCACCCACGGCCCTGACGCGCTGGGTTTCTACGTCAGCGGCCAGTTGCTGACCGAGGACTACTACGTCTTCAACAAGCTGGCCAAAGGGCTGCTGGGCACCAACAACATCGACACCAACTCACGCCTGTGCATGAGCAGCGCGGTGGCCGGCTACAAGCTCACCCTGGGTGCCGACGCCCCGCCCGCCTGCTACGACGACGTGAACCACGCCGACTGCCTGTTCATCGTCGGCAGCAACGCGGCCTGGGCGCACCCGGTGCTGTTCCGCCGCATCGAAGACGCCAAGGCGCAGCGCCCGGGCATGAAAGTCATCGTGGCCGACCCGCGCCGCACCGACACCGCCAGCCTGGCCGACCTGTACCTGCCACTGCAGCCGGGCACCGACGTGATGTTCTTCCACGGCCTGCTGCACATCCTGCTGGCCGAGGGCTGGGTGGACACGGACCACATCGCCCGCCACACCAGCGGCTTTGACGCCCTGCGCGAGCTGGTGCAAACCTACACCCCCGACACCGTGGCCCAGATCTGCGGCGTGCCCGTGGCCGACCTGTTCACCGCCGCCCGCTGGTTCGCGGGTGTGCCAGACGATGCCAGCCTGGTATCTGCCAGCACGCGCCTTCGCACGCTGAGCCTCTATTGCCAGGGCCTCAACCAATCCACCAGCGGCACCGCCAAGAACGCCAGCCTCATCAACCTGCACCTGGCCTGCGGGCAGATCGGCCTGCCGGGCGCGGGGCCCTTCTCCCTCACCGGCCAGCCCAATGCCATGGGCGGGCGCGAGGTGGGTGGCCTGGCCAACCTGCTGTCGGCCCACCGCGACCTGGCCAACCCGGTGCACCGCGCCGAAGTGGCGACTCTCTGGGGCCTGAATACCGACATCGAATTGCCGGCCACCCCCGGCAAAACCGCGGTAGAGATGTTCCAGGCCGCCGCCGACGGCGACATCAAGGCCTTGTGGATCGCCTGCACCAACCCGGCCCAGTCCATGCCTGACCAGGCCACCGTGCGCCGTGCGCTGGAGCGTGCCGAGTTCGTGGTGGTGCAGGAAGCCTATGCCAGCGCCGCCACCTGCGACTGGGCCGACCTGCTGCTGCCCGCCACCACCTGGGGCGAGAAGGAAGGCACCGTCACCAACAGCGAGCGGCGCATCA
>NZ_JAAQQT010000636.1:0-9437 GCF_011742065.1 Aquabacterium sp. A08 | reverse complement strand
GCCCAGCACCAGGTCCACGTGGCCCATCTCGTCGTCGGGGGCCAGGGTGCTGAGGTACTGCCGCAGCCGCTCGTCGCGGATGAAGTCGGCGCCCGACGTGGCCTCCAGCAGCAAGGCCGGGTTTTGCGGCCGGGCCACCACAAAACCCTGCACATAGTCCACCCCGATCTCGGCCAGGGTTTCCACGGTTTCAAAGTCCTCGGCCCATTCGGCGATGGTCTTCATGCCCAGGTTCTGCGCCAGGCTGACGATGGCCTCCACGATGGCGATGTTGGCCGGGTGCCGGTTCATGTTGACGATGAAGCTGCCGTCGATCTTGAGCAGGTCGGCCGGCAGGTCCTTCAGGTAGGAAAACGAGGTGTAGCCGGCGCCGAAATCGTCCAGCGCCACCCGCGCCCCAAAGCTGCGCACCTTGTCGATGAAGCGGCGGGTGTTGCCCATGTCGTGCAGGGCCACGCTTTCGGTGATTTCCAGGCAGATGCGCCGCGCCAGGTCGCGTTTGCTGTCGAGCAGGGCGAACACGTCCTCCATGAAACGCTCGTCGTTGAGCGATGCGCCGCTGAGGTTGAGGCAGACGAACTGGGTGTGGGCCAGAGCGTCCAGGTGCTGCTCCATCCACTCCAGCGTGTGGTGCAGCACCCAGCGGTCGATCACGCCCATGCGCCCGGCGTTTTCGCCGGCGTGGATCAGGCGCTCGGTCGGCACCCGGTCGCCGTGCTCGTCCTGCATGCGCAGCAGCACCTCGAAGTTGAGCGAGGCGTGCGGCGTGTGCAGCGACAGGATGGGCTGCATTTCCAGGAACAGGCCGTCGATGCGCTGGTTTGAAGCCAGCCGCTCGATCAGTTGCAGTTCCGCCTCGTGTTCGGTGAACACGCGCGAACCCTGCTCAAACACCACCAGGCCGCAGGGCTGGGCCTTTTTGGCCTGGCGGCAGGCGTGGTCGGCGGTGGAGACGATGTCCTTGGCCTGGGCCCCGGCGCCCACCTCGATCAGGCCAATGGAGCCGCGCACCTGGAAGGCGCGGTCGCCCACCTGGCAGGGGCTGCGCGCCAGGCTGGCGACGATTTCGCGGCAGATGGCCTCGGCCCGGTGCAGCGGGGTGTCGATCATGACCAGCAGGAATTCGTCGCCCCCGACGCGGCCCAGGTGCATGTGCGGGCCCAGCGGGGCCTGGGCGCGGGCGCAGACCTCTTGCAGCACCACGTCGCCGGCGGCGTGGCCGTACAGGTCGTTGATGAGCTTGAAGCGGTCCAGGTCCAGGTAGGCCACCGACAGCGGCCGCCCCCGGCCCAGCCGCACCAGCCCGCGCAGCAGCATGGCCTCGATGCCGCGCCGGTTCAGCACCTTGGTCAGGGTGTCGTGGTCGGCCAGGAACTGCAGGTGTTCGGTGGCGCGGGCCTTTTCGGTGATGTCCTGCAGCGAGCCTTCGATCTTGTCGCGCGCCAGCGTGGCCTTGACCAGAAAGCGCTTGACCGGCTGCCCGGGCGGTTCGACCTCCAGGTCCAGTTCCACCGGGGTGCCGCCCTGGGTGCGGCGCAACAGCTGCTGCCAGGCGTCTTCGGAAAACTGGGTGGCCCAGCGGTCGGCGGTGGGCGACAGCGACGCGGTGCCCAGCATCTGCAGCAGCGCCGGGTTGGCGCTGAGCCAGTGGCCCTGCAGGTCCAGGGTGAACAGGCCGATGGGGATGACCTCGTAGGCGTGGCTGAGTTCTTCCTGGGCGGCCAGGCGCTCCTGGTGTTCCTGGCGCATCTGCTCGGCGATGGCCAGCGACGCCAGCAGGCTGGATGCCAGCGCCGCGGTGACGCTGTTGACCGCGCCCAGCAGCCCTTTGATGCCCAGCGCCGCGGCCGCCACCTCGTACAGGCTGGCGAACAGCGCCACGGTGATGGAGGCGGCGTACCAGATCGCCACACGGGACTGGGTGCGCAGCAGGATCAGGCTCAGCAGGTACACCAGCCCGACGATGCCGATACCGGTGGCGGTCCAGATAATCGGCAAAAACCGTTGGTAGGGTAGCGTGATCGACAGGAGCAGCAGGGGCGCGCACGACCACTTGGCAATCCGCACCAGCCAGGTGTGGCCCACCCGCTTGAGTTCTTCGCCAAACAGCGTCAGGAACAAGGACAAGGTGACAACGTAATACAGCGCCAGCGTGACCGAGCGCACCGGAATCAACCAGTCGAAGGGGATGGTTTGACCCAGCCATTGGTGGTCCCAGCCAGCGGACAAGGCCGCCATGCGCAGGTTGACCACCAGCCAGGCCGCAAACACCAGGTAGTTGCGGTTCTGGTTGATGAAGCCAGCGATGAGGGTGAACAGGGCCAGCACCAGGATGCCGCCGTCGAGCAGGCCCGAGTTGCGTTGAAATTCGTGCTCGCGCACCTGCAAGGCGCTGGGTGCCCATGCCTTGGCACTGAAGCGGGCCGGGCCGACGAAGGTGGCGCGGCAGAGCAGGGCGGTGTTGGGTTCCACATCTATGGCGTAGCCCGCGCGCGAAGTCCGCAGTCCGCCACTGGCCTGGGCGCGGTCGGCGTTGCCCAGTGGCACCAAGGAGGCTGCATCCCAGCATGCCAGTGCACTGGCGTGGCGCGAGGGAAATTCCACCGTGGTGGCTGTGCCAAGCGCCGGCAGGTGCACCCAGAACGGGGCTTGCGACAGGTGGGTGTCCAGCAGTTCAGCGGTGGGGGCCGAGGTCAGCACTTGCCGGGCCTGGGCCGGGTCCCACTGCATGGCTTCGTCTGGCAAGGCCTGGAAGGTCAGCGCCCGGCCACTGCTGCCCGGGTACTGGCTCGGCCACAGGCCCACGGCCGCCAGGGTGAACAGGGCCACCAGCGCCGGTATCCAGTAGGCCGAAAAGACCTGCAATGCCCGATCCAAACCAAGCCCGGGAGGCTCAACCTGGTGGGGAGGGGTCACAAAGGTCATGGCTGCGCCGGGCCTGTCGCATGTTGGTGTGTGGACTCCCTGATCCTGGCTGGCGGACTTGTTGTGCTTTGCCAAGCATTATGCGCGGTCCACCGGCCGATGGCGGCTTGTGCCACACTCGCCCCCCATGGAAAAAGCAGCGATGGCGCGGGAGGCGCTGGCCCAGTTCGACCGCCTGGTGCAGGCGGGCCAAGGCCTGCGCCCGCGCCCGGGCCAGCGCCTGATGGCCGAGCAGGTGGCCTGCACCTTCAGCGAGGCCGACCTGGGCAAGCCGCCCCCGCCCGACGGCGCCGCCGAGGCCGACCCGCCGACGCGCTCCATCGCAGTGATCCAGGCCGGCACCGGCGTGGGCAAGTCGCTGGCCTACGCGGCCCCGGCCATTGCCCTGGCGCTGGCGCGCCACACCCGGGTGATGATTTCCACCGCCACCGTGGCGCTGCAGGAACAGCTGGTGCACAAGGACCTGCCGGCCCTGGCCAACGCCTTCGACCAGCCCTTCCGCTTCGCCCTGGCCAAGGGCCGCGGGCGCTACGTTTGCCGGCTCAAGCTGGACCGGGCCCAGGCCGCCCTGGACCCCGCCGGCCACGCCGACATGGACGACGACCTGCACGACGACGACCTGTTCCACGAGGCCGCCGGCCCGCAGGCGCCCCTGGCGCCGCAGGACGATGCGGTGCGCCAGGCCGCCTACGCCGAGATGGCGGCCGAGCTGGCCAGCGGCCGCTGGTCGGGCGACCGCGACACCCTGTCCACCCCACCCGACCCGGTGCTGTGGCAAAGCGTGGCCGCCGACGTCAGTTCCTGCACCGCCAAGCACTGCCCGGCCTACGGCCAGTGCAGCTACTACGAGCAGCGCAAGCAGCTGGTGGGGGCGCAGGTCATCGTCGTCAACCACGACCTCTTGCTGAGTTCGCTCGGCTCGCGCGCCCTGCCCGAGCTGGGCAACTGCCTGCTGGTGCTGGACGAAGCGCACCACCTGCCGGCGATCGCGCTGGACCAGTTCGCCAGCCACATGGACCTGAGCCGGCTGACCTGGGTGGACCGCCTGGCCAGCCGCACCCTGAAGGTGGGTGGCCTGCTGGCGGTGGAGGAAATGGCCGACGTGCCCAAGCACGCCGCCCTGCTGCGCCAGGGCCTGCAGGACCTGGCCCGCCTGGTGCTGCACCAGTACGGCGACGCCCTGCGCCAGGCGCAGCGGCCCTGGGGCGGCGCCCGCCCCGGTGGGCGCGACCAGCCCGGCCGGGTGCGGCTGCCGCAAGGCCGCCTGCCCGAGGTGCTGGTCACCCCGGTGGCGCAGCTGGCCCACAGCGCGCAGGTGTTCATCGACGCGCTGCGGGCGGTCAGCAAGGCGCTGCGCGCCGAAATCCGCGACCACCCCGACGAGGCCCGGCGCCTGGCCACCTACTACGCGCAGCTCGGCTCGCTGGCGCCGCGGCTGGAGGCGGTGCACGCCACCGCCCAGCTGCTGCTGCAGCAGCCCGAGGAAGGCAGCGTGCCGGTGGCCAAGTGGTTCACCCTGCAGACCCGCGGCGACTACCTGGTGGTGCAGGCCCACGCCAGCCCGACCCTGCCCGGCGCCACCCTGCGCCACCACCTGTGGGGCGCGGTGCGCGGCGCGGTGCTGACCTCGGCCACGCTGACCAGTTGCGGCAAGTTCGACTTTTTCCTGAAAGAGGCCGGCCTGCAGGGCGACCCGGACGCGGTCGCGCTGGAGGTGCCCAGTCCCTTCGATTTCGCCGCCCAGGGCCGGCTGGTGCTGGCCGGCACCCGCGCCGACCCCAAGGACGCCGCCGCCTTCACCGCCGAAATGGTGCAGGCGCTGCTGCGCGACCTCGCCCAGGTCAAGCACGGCGCGCTGGTGCTGTTCACCTCGCGCGAGCAGCTGCGCCAGGCCACCGAGGCGCTCCCGCCGGGCCTGCGCGAGCGCGTGCTGGTGCAGACCGAGTGGCCGCGCGGCCAGCTGCTGGCGCGCCACGGCGAGCGCGTCGCCGGCGGGCTGCCGTCCATCGTGTTCGGCATGCAGTCGTTTGGCGAGGGGCTGGACCTGCCCGGGCGCCTGTGCGAGGACCTGTTCATCACCAAACTGCCGTTCATGCCGCCCGACGACCCCGTGGGCGAGGCCCGCGCCGAGTGGCTGCGCGCCAACGGCCGCGACCCGTTCATGGAACTGGTGGTGCCGGCCACCGCCATCCGGCTGGCGCAGTGGGTGGGCCGCGCCATCCGCACCGAGGACGACGAGGCCCACGTCTATTGCTACGACCGCCGCCTGAGCCAGACCAGCTACGGCCAGCGCCTGCTCAGCGGCCTGCCGCCGTTCACCCGGGTCACGCCGGCCGAGCGGGCCGCCAGCGCCGCCGCCACCACCGGCCGTGCCGGTTGAAGGCGCCGGCCCCCCATGCACCCCCAGGAAACGCCATGCCCCTGTTCGCCGCCAACCTCAGCCTCCTGTTCACCGACCGGCCGTTCCTGGACCGCTTCGCGGCCGCGGCCCGCGCCGGTTTTCGCGCGGTGGAGTGCCAGTTTCCCTACGACTGGCCGGCGGCCGAGATCGCCCAGCGGCTGCATGCCCACGGGCTGCAGATGGTGCTGCACAACCTGCCGGCGGGCGACTGGGCGGCCGGCGACCGCGGCATCGCCTGCCACCCCGACCGGGTGGCCGAGTTTCGCCAGGGCGTGCCGCAGGCGCTGGCCTGTGCGCGGGCGCTGGGGGTGCCCCGCCTGAACTGCCTGGCCGGCCTGCTGCCGGCGGGTGTGGACCCGGCGCAGGCCCAGGCCACCTTGGTGGACAACCTGCGCTTTGCCGCCCAGGCCCTGGCCGAGCACGGGCTGACGCTGCTGGTCGAGCCGATCAACACCCGCGACCTGCCCGGTTTTTTCCTCAGCCGCACCGACGCCGCCCTGGCGCTGATCGAAGCGGTGGGCGCGCCCAACCTGAAGCTGCAGTACGACATTTACCACGCCCAGCGCATGGAGGGCGAACTGGCCGCCACGCTGCAGCGCTGCCTGCCGCACCTTGGCCACGTGCAGCTGGCCGACAACCCCGGCCGGCACGAGCCCGGCACCGGGGAGATCCACTTCGGCTTTCTGCTGCGCTGGCTAGACCAGATCGGTTACAGCGGCCACGTGGGCTGCGAATACCACCCGGCGCAGGCCGGGCCGGGCGGCACCGAGGCCGGGCTGGGCTGGCTGCAGGCGTTCCGCTGATCCACCGGCCTGAGGCCAGAGTGTCGGCCCGATGCGACACATAGATAGCAAATTTATCGTACAAATTGTGAATATACGATAATTAATTTGATTTATTCGGATAATTCGGGACAATCTGGCCTGTGAACTTTCGAGTCCTTGCCGTTGAGCCCCCGCCCGCCGTGGCCGCCCGCCGCCTGTCCCGCCAACAGGTGTTTGGCCGGTCGGTGCAGGTGTGCGTGGTCCACCACCCGAATGAGGCCCTGGGCCACGCCTGTGAGGCCGGGCACGACCTGCTGCTGGTGGACGGCCACTGGACGGTGGACCAGTTGCTGGCGCTGCTGCCGGGTCACCCCGAGGCGCTGGCCCTGCTGATGCTGCCCGAGGGCGAACGCGACAAGGCCCAGCGCGCCAAGTCCGCCGGCTACGCCGACCACCTGGTGCAGGACCGCCACGGTGGCTGGCTGGAGCGCCTGCCGCAGTCCATCGAAGACGCGGTGAAACGGGTGCGCCTGCAGCGCAGTCTGCACCAGGAAACGCGGGCGCGCCAGCAGCGGCGCGAGGCCCAGCGCATGGCCTTGCAGCAGTCGGAACTGCTGCGCTGGCGCCAGGAGCGCCTGCTCAAGGCCCTGGCCACGGCGCAGTCGCGCTTCATCGCCAACGCCACGCCGCGCCAGGTGCTGGGGGGCTTGCTGGAAGAACTGCTGCGGGTGACCGACAGCGAGCACGGCTTTGTGGCCGAGGTGTACGACGGCGACGGGGCCCAGCCCCATTTGAAGCTGCAGGCCCTGGCCGACCGCAGCGGGCGGGGCCTGTCCAAGGCCGAACGGGCCCTGGGCCAGACCGTGGCGCAGGCCATGGACAACCCCGGCAGCCTGATCGGCGCGGTGGTGCGCACCGCCCGCCCGGTGCTGGCCAACGAGCCGATGCAGGACGAGCGCCGCTCCCCCCGGGGCCTGCCCGAGGGCCACCGCCGCCTGGACAGCTACCTGGGCCTGCCCGTGGTGCTGGACGGCCGGGTGGTGGGCGTGGTGGGCCTGGCCAACAAGCCCGGCGGTTACGCCATGGACGACGCCGAGCAGCTCGCCCCCCTGCTGACCGCGCTGGCCCACATGGCGGCGGCCTGGCGCGCACAGGCCGCCCGCGCCAAGGCCGAACGCTCGCTGCAGCTCACCCTGTCGCACATCAACCAGGGGCTGCTCTGCGTCAACCGGCACGGCCAGGTGGAGTTCTGCAACGACCGGGTCGAAGCCCTGCTGGGCCTGCCCGCGGGCACGCTGGCCGGGCAGCCGCACATCCGCGCGCTCGAAGCCCACGGCGCCTTGCTCGGCCCCGACGCGCCTGGCACCTTCTGGCTCAAGACGGCGGCGCAGCGCACCATCGAAATCCAGGTGCAGGTGGTGGCCGACGGCGCCAGCGTGCGCACCTACACCGACGTGACGGACTACATCCGGGTGCAGCAGGCCCTGCAGGCCGGCGAGCAGAGCCACCGCGAGATGGCCGACCAGCTCAAGACCATCCTGGAGGCGATCCCCGACCTGCTGTACGAATTCGACGCGCAGGGCCGCTACCTTTACATCGGCAAAGGGCAGCCGGAGCTGCTGACCGCGCCGCCCGACACCCTGGCCCACGCCACCTACCACGACGTGCTGCCGCCCGAGGCCGCCGCCGAGATCGACGCCGCCATGGCCGAGGCCTCGATCTGCGGCGCCTCGCTCGGCCACCAGTACCGGCTGGACCTGCCCGACGGCACCCATTGGTACGAACTGTCGATGACGCGGCGCGAGCCCCAGCCCGGCCAGCCGCCGCGCTTCGTGATGCTGGCGCGCGACATCACCCAGCGCCGCCTGATCGACGAGCGCATCCAGCACCTGGCCTTCCACGACGCGCTGACCAACCTGCCCAACCGCCGGCTGGTGCAGGACCGGCTGTCCAAAGCCCTCAAAGCCGCCAAGCGCCAGCAGCAGCACGGGGCGCTGCTGTTCATCGACCTCGACAACTTCAAGGACCTGAACGACACGCTGGGCCACGACCAGGGCGACGAACTGCTGCAACTGGTGGCGGTGCGGCTGCGCGGCTGCGTGCGCGACGTGGACACCGTGGCGCGCCTGGGCGGCGACGAATTCCTGGTGATGATCGAGGGCCTGAGCAGCGACGTCGCCGCCGCTGCCGGCGAGGCCGACAAGGTGGCGCGCAAGGTCCTGACCACCCTGCGCCAGCCCTACGACCTGTCGAGCTGCGGGCACAGCAGCACGCCCAGCATCGGGGTGGCGCTGTTCGGCCAGCCGCAGGACACGGTGGAAGACCTGCTCAAGCGCGCCGACCTGGCCATGTACCGCGCCAAGATCGACGGGCGCAACACCATCAGCTTCTTCGACCCCGAGATGCAGGCCAGCGCCCTGCGCCGCGCCGCGCTGGAGGCCGACCTGCGCACCGCCCTGCGCGAAGAACAGTGGCGCCTGTACTTCCAGCCGGTGGTGGACGCTTTTGGCCACGTGCTGGGCGCCGAGGCCCTGGTGCGCTGGCAGCACCCCGAACGCGGCATGGTGCCGCCCGGTGCCTTCATTCCGCTGGCCGAGCAGAGCGGCATGATCCTGCCGCTGGGCCAGTGGGTGCTGCGCCGCGCCTGCGAATGCCTGGCCGACTGGGCGCGGGACCCGCAGCTGCGCCACTGGACGCTGTCGGTCAACGTCAGCACCCGCGAATTCCGCGAGGCCGGTTTCGTGGACCAGGTCAAGGCCGAGGTGCGGCGCGCCGGCGCCCAGCCCCACCGCCTCAAGCTGGAAGTGACCGAGAGCATGTTCATGCACGACGCCGAGGACACCGCGGCCAAGATGGCGGCGCTGCGCGAGTTCGGCATCCGGTTCGCGCTGGACGACTTCGGCACCGGCTACTCGTCGCTGAGCTACCTCAAGCGCCTGCCGCTGGACGAGATCAAGATCGACCAGTCCTTTGTGCGCGACGTGTTGGACGACGAGGACGACGCCGCCATCGTGCGCGCCATCCTGACCTTGGCGCAGACGCTGGGCCTGTCGGTGGTGGCCGAGGGGGTGGAGCTGCCCGAGCAACACGACTTCCTGGCCGGGCACGGCTGCCGCGCGTTCCAGGGCTACCTGTTCGGGCGGCCGGCCTGCGTCAGCGAGGCCCCGGCCTACGCCCGCAGCCGGCCGGTGTCGCGCGCCGTCATCGGGCTCTGAGGGCCGCCGCGTCCAGCACCGCCTGGGCGTCTTCCAACCAGAAGGTCAGGGCGGCGTAATAGCCTTCCCAGACACAGCCGTTGCAGCCCCGGCCGCAACAGGTGGTGGGCTCGGGCGGTGGCGCACGCAGCG
>NZ_JAAQQT010000635.1:0-9443 GCF_011742065.1 Aquabacterium sp. A08 | reverse complement strand
GCCCAGCACCAGGTCCACGTGGCCCATCTCGTCGTCGGGGGCCAGGGTGCTGAGGTACTGCCGCAGCCGCTCGTCGCGGATGAAGTCGGCGCCCGACGTGGCCTCCAGCAGCAAGGCCGGGTTTTGCGGCCGGGCCACCACAAAACCCTGCACATAGTCCACCCCGATCTCGGCCAGGGTTTCCACGGTTTCAAAGTCCTCGGCCCATTCGGCGATGGTCTTCATGCCCAGGTTCTGCGCCAGGCTGACGATGGCCTCCACGATGGCGATGTTGGCCGGGTGCCGGTTCATGTTGACGATGAAGCTGCCGTCGATCTTGAGCAGGTCGGCCGGCAGGTCCTTCAGGTAGGAAAACGAGGTGTAGCCGGCGCCGAAATCGTCCAGCGCCACCCGCGCCCCAAAGCTGCGCACCTTGTCGATGAAGCGGCGGGTGTTGCCCATGTCGTGCAGGGCCACGCTTTCGGTGATTTCCAGGCAGATGCGCCGCGCCAGGTCGCGTTTGCTGTCGAGCAGGGCGAACACGTCCTCCATGAAACGCTCGTCGTTGAGCGATGCGCCGCTGAGGTTGAGGCAGACGAACTGGGTGTGGGCCAGAGCGTCCAGGTGCTGCTCCATCCACTCCAGCGTGTGGTGCAGCACCCAGCGGTCGATCACGCCCATGCGCCCGGCGTTTTCGCCGGCGTGGATCAGGCGCTCGGTCGGCACCCGGTCGCCGTGCTCGTCCTGCATGCGCAGCAGCACCTCGAAGTTGAGCGAGGCGTGCGGCGTGTGCAGCGACAGGATGGGCTGCATTTCCAGGAACAGGCCGTCGATGCGCTGGTTTGAAGCCAGCCGCTCGATCAGTTGCAGTTCCGCCTCGTGTTCGGTGAACACGCGCGAACCCTGCTCAAACACCACCAGGCCGCAGGGCTGGGCCTTTTTGGCCTGGCGGCAGGCGTGGTCGGCGGTGGAGACGATGTCCTTGGCCTGGGCCCCGGCGCCCACCTCGATCAGGCCAATGGAGCCGCGCACCTGGAAGGCGCGGTCGCCCACCTGGCAGGGGCTGCGCGCCAGGCTGGCGACGATTTCGCGGCAGATGGCCTCGGCCCGGTGCAGCGGGGTGTCGATCATGACCAGCAGGAATTCGTCGCCCCCGACGCGGCCCAGGTGCATGTGCGGGCCCAGCGGGGCCTGGGCGCGGGCGCAGACCTCTTGCAGCACCACGTCGCCGGCGGCGTGGCCGTACAGGTCGTTGATGAGCTTGAAGCGGTCCAGGTCCAGGTAGGCCACCGACAGCGGCCGCCCCCGGCCCAGCCGCACCAGCCCGCGCAGCAGCATGGCCTCGATGCCGCGCCGGTTCAGCACCTTGGTCAGGGTGTCGTGGTCGGCCAGGAACTGCAGGTGTTCGGTGGCGCGGGCCTTTTCGGTGATGTCCTGCAGCGAGCCTTCGATCTTGTCGCGCGCCAGCGTGGCCTTGACCAGAAAGCGCTTGACCGGCTGCCCGGGCGGTTCGACCTCCAGGTCCAGTTCCACCGGGGTGCCGCCCTGGGTGCGGCGCAACAGCTGCTGCCAGGCGTCTTCGGAAAACTGGGTGGCCCAGCGGTCGGCGGTGGGCGACAGCGACGCGGTGCCCAGCATCTGCAGCAGCGCCGGGTTGGCGCTGAGCCAGTGGCCCTGCAGGTCCAGGGTGAACAGGCCGATGGGGATGACCTCGTAGGCGTGGCTGAGTTCTTCCTGGGCGGCCAGGCGCTCCTGGTGTTCCTGGCGCATCTGCTCGGCGATGGCCAGCGACGCCAGCAGGCTGGATGCCAGCGCCGCGGTGACGCTGTTGACCGCGCCCAGCAGCCCTTTGAGGCCCAGCGCCGCGGCCGCCACCTCGTACAGGCTGGCGAACAGCGCCACGGTGATGGAGGCGGCGTACCACATGGCCACCCGCGAATGGGTGCGGATCAGCAGCCGGGTCAGCGAATACACCAGCACCGCCGTGCCCAGGGCCGTGCAAACCCAGATGATGGGCAGGAAGCGCCCGTAAGGCAGCACCAGGGCCAGGGCCACCAGGGGGACGGACAGCCACTGCACCCGCCGCACCCAGGTGTCCACGCCCGCCTTGGCCAGGTCCTGCTCGAACAGGGCGCGGAACAGCACCACCGTGGCCAGAAAGTACAGCGCCAGGGTCAGGGGCCGCATCCACACCAGCCAGGCGAAGGGGATGGTCTGGCCCAGCCACTGGTGGTCCCAGCCCATGGACAGCGCCGCCATGCGCAGGTTCACCACCAGCCAGGCGGCAAACACCAGGTAGTTGCGGTTGTGGTTGATGAAGCCGGCGATGAGGGTGAACAGGGCCAGCACCAGCACGCCGCCGTCGAGCAGCCCCGAGTTGCGGTGGAACTCCTGTTCGCGCACCGCCAGTTCGGCCGGTGCCCAGGCTTTGACGCTGAAGCGCGCCGGGCCGATGAAGCTGGCGCGGCAGAGCAGGGGGGTGTCCGGGGCCACGTCCAGCGCGAAGCCGGCGCGCGACACCCGCCAGCCGCTCTGGGCCTGGGTGCGGTCGATCCGCCCCAGCGGGGCCAGGGTGTCGGCGTGCCAGCACGCCAGCGCACTGGCGTGGCGCGAGGGGAATTCCAGCGTGCCGGCACCGCCCGGGGCGGGCAGGCGCACCCAGAACGGGGCTTGCGAGAGGCGGGTGTCCAGCCGTTCGGCCTGGGGCGGCTGGGCCTGGGCCAGGGCTTGTTGCGCCTGGGCCACATCCCACTGGCCGGTGGCGTCTTCCAACGCCTGGAAGGCCAGCACCCGGCCGCTGCTGGCCGGGTAGAGGCTGGGCCACAAGCCCATGGCCGCCAGGGTGAACAGGGCCACCAGCGCCGGTATCCAGTAGGCCGAAAAGACCTGCAATGCCCGATCCAAACCAAGCCCGGGAGGCTCAACCTGGTGGGGAGGGGTCACAAAGGTCATGGCTGCGCCGGGCCTGTCGCATGTTGGTGTGTGGACTCCCTGATCCTGGCTGGCGGACTTGTTGTGCTTTGCCAAGCATTATGCGCGGTCCACCGGCCGATGGCGGCTTGTGCCACACTCGCCCCCCATGGAAAAAGCAGCGATGGCGCGGGAGGCGCTGGCCCAGTTCGACCGCCTGGTGCAGGCGGGCCAAGGCCTGCGCCCGCGCCCGGGCCAGCGCCTGATGGCCGAGCAGGTGGCCTGCACCTTCAGCGAGGCCGACCTGGGCAAGCCGCCCCCGCCCGACGGCGCCGCCGAGGCCGACCCGCCGACGCGCTCCATCGCAGTGATCCAGGCCGGCACCGGCGTGGGCAAGTCGCTGGCCTACGCGGCCCCGGCCATTGCCCTGGCGCTGGCGCGCCACACCCGGGTGATGATTTCCACCGCCACCGTGGCGCTGCAGGAACAGCTGGTGCACAAGGACCTGCCGGCCCTGGCCAACGCCTTCGACCAGCCCTTCCGCTTCGCCCTGGCCAAGGGCCGCGGGCGCTACGTTTGCCGGCTCAAGCTGGACCGGGCCCAGGCCGCCCTGGACCCCGCCGGCCACGCCGACATGGACGACGACCTGCACGACGACGACCTGTTCCACGAGGCCGCCGGCCCGCAGGCGCCCCTGGCGCCGCAGGACGATGCGGTGCGCCAGGCCGCCTACGCCGAGATGGCGGCCGAGCTGGCCAGCGGCCGCTGGTCGGGCGACCGCGACACCCTGTCCACCCCACCCGACCCGGTGCTGTGGCAAAGCGTGGCCGCCGACGTCAGTTCCTGCACCGCCAAGCACTGCCCGGCCTACGGCCAGTGCAGCTACTACGAGCAGCGCAAGCAGCTGGTGGGGGCGCAGGTCATCGTCGTCAACCACGACCTCTTGCTGAGTTCGCTCGGCTCGCGCGCCCTGCCCGAGCTGGGCAACTGCCTGCTGGTGCTGGACGAAGCGCACCACCTGCCGGCGATCGCGCTGGACCAGTTCGCCAGCCACATGGACCTGAGCCGGCTGACCTGGGTGGACCGCCTGGCCAGCCGCACCCTGAAGGTGGGTGGCCTGCTGGCGGTGGAGGAAATGGCCGACGTGCCCAAGCACGCCGCCCTGCTGCGCCAGGGCCTGCAGGACCTGGCCCGCCTGGTGCTGCACCAGTACGGCGACGCCCTGCGCCAGGCGCAGCGGCCCTGGGGCGGCGCCCGCCCCGGTGGGCGCGACCAGCCCGGCCGGGTGCGGCTGCCGCAAGGCCGCCTGCCCGAGGTGCTGGTCACCCCGGTGGCGCAGCTGGCCCACAGCGCGCAGGTGTTCATCGACGCGCTGCGGGCGGTCAGCAAGGCGCTGCGCGCCGAAATCCGCGACCACCCCGACGAGGCCCGGCGCCTGGCCACCTACTACGCGCAGCTCGGCTCGCTGGCGCCGCGGCTGGAGGCGGTGCACGCCACCGCCCAGCTGCTGCTGCAGCAGCCCGAGGAAGGCAGCGTGCCGGTGGCCAAGTGGTTCACCCTGCAGACCCGCGGCGACTACCTGGTGGTGCAGGCCCACGCCAGCCCGACCCTGCCCGGCGCCACCCTGCGCCACCACCTGTGGGGCGCGGTGCGCGGCGCGGTGCTGACCTCGGCCACGCTGACCAGTTGCGGCAAGTTCGACTTTTTCCTGAAAGAGGCCGGCCTGCAGGGCGACCCGGACGCGGTCGCGCTGGAGGTGCCCAGTCCCTTCGATTTCGCCGCCCAGGGCCGGCTGGTGCTGGCCGGCACCCGCGCCGACCCCAAGGACGCCGCCGCCTTCACCGCCGAAATGGTGCAGGCGCTGCTGCGCGACCTCGCCCAGGTCAAGCACGGCGCGCTGGTGCTGTTCACCTCGCGCGAGCAGCTGCGCCAGGCCACCGAGGCGCTCCCGCCGGGCCTGCGCGAGCGCGTGCTGGTGCAGACCGAGTGGCCGCGCGGCCAGCTGCTGGCGCGCCACGGCGAGCGCGTCGCCGGCGGGCTGCCGTCCATCGTGTTCGGCATGCAGTCGTTTGGCGAGGGGCTGGACCTGCCCGGGCGCCTGTGCGAGGACCTGTTCATCACCAAACTGCCGTTCATGCCGCCCGACGACCCCGTGGGCGAGGCCCGCGCCGAGTGGCTGCGCGCCAACGGCCGCGACCCGTTCATGGAACTGGTGGTGCCGGCCACCGCCATCCGGCTGGCGCAGTGGGTGGGCCGCGCCATCCGCACCGAGGACGACGAGGCCCACGTCTATTGCTACGACCGCCGCCTGAGCCAGACCAGCTACGGCCAGCGCCTGCTCAGCGGCCTGCCGCCGTTCACCCGGGTCACGCCGGCCGAGCGGGCCGCCAGCGCCGCCGCCACCACCGGCCGTGCCGGTTGAAGGCGCCGGCCCCCCATGCACCCCCAGGAAACGCCATGCCCCTGTTCGCCGCCAACCTCAGCCTCCTGTTCACCGACCGGCCGTTCCTGGACCGCTTCGCGGCCGCGGCCCGCGCCGGTTTTCGCGCGGTGGAGTGCCAGTTTCCCTACGACTGGCCGGCGGCCGAGATCGCCCAGCGGCTGCATGCCCACGGGCTGCAGATGGTGCTGCACAACCTGCCGGCGGGCGACTGGGCGGCCGGCGACCGCGGCATCGCCTGCCACCCCGACCGGGTGGCCGAGTTTCGCCAGGGCGTGCCGCAGGCGCTGGCCTGTGCGCGGGCGCTGGGGGTGCCCCGCCTGAACTGCCTGGCCGGCCTGCTGCCGGCGGGTGTGGACCCGGCGCAGGCCCAGGCCACCTTGGTGGACAACCTGCGCTTTGCCGCCCAGGCCCTGGCCGAGCACGGGCTGACGCTGCTGGTCGAGCCGATCAACACCCGCGACCTGCCCGGTTTTTTCCTCAGCCGCACCGACGCCGCCCTGGCGCTGATCGAAGCGGTGGGCGCGCCCAACCTGAAGCTGCAGTACGACATTTACCACGCCCAGCGCATGGAGGGCGAACTGGCCGCCACGCTGCAGCGCTGCCTGCCGCACCTTGGCCACGTGCAGCTGGCCGACAACCCCGGCCGGCACGAGCCCGGCACCGGGGAGATCCACTTCGGCTTTCTGCTGCGCTGGCTAGACCAGATCGGTTACAGCGGCCACGTGGGCTGCGAATACCACCCGGCGCAGGCCGGGCCGGGCGGCACCGAGGCCGGGCTGGGCTGGCTGCAGGCGTTCCGCTGATCCACCGGCCTGAGGCCAGAGTGTCGGCCCGATGCGACACATAGATAGCAAATTTATCGTACAAATTGTGAATATACGATAATTAATTTGATTTATTCGGATAATTCGGGACAATCTGGCCTGTGAACTTTCGAGTCCTTGCCGTTGAGCCCCCGCCCGCCGTGGCCGCCCGCCGCCTGTCCCGCCAACAGGTGTTTGGCCGGTCGGTGCAGGTGTGCGTGGTCCACCACCCGAATGAGGCCCTGGGCCACGCCTGTGAGGCCGGGCACGACCTGCTGCTGGTGGACGGCCACTGGACGGTGGACCAGTTGCTGGCGCTGCTGCCGGGTCACCCCGAGGCGCTGGCCCTGCTGATGCTGCCCGAGGGCGAACGCGACAAGGCCCAGCGCGCCAAGTCCGCCGGCTACGCCGACCACCTGGTGCAGGACCGCCACGGTGGCTGGCTGGAGCGCCTGCCGCAGTCCATCGAAGACGCGGTGAAACGGGTGCGCCTGCAGCGCAGTCTGCACCAGGAAACGCGGGCGCGCCAGCAGCGGCGCGAGGCCCAGCGCATGGCCTTGCAGCAGTCGGAACTGCTGCGCTGGCGCCAGGAGCGCCTGCTCAAGGCCCTGGCCACGGCGCAGTCGCGCTTCATCGCCAACGCCACGCCGCGCCAGGTGCTGGGGGGCTTGCTGGAAGAACTGCTGCGGGTGACCGACAGCGAGCACGGCTTTGTGGCCGAGGTGTACGACGGCGACGGGGCCCAGCCCCATTTGAAGCTGCAGGCCCTGGCCGACCGCAGCGGGCGGGGCCTGTCCAAGGCCGAACGGGCCCTGGGCCAGACCGTGGCGCAGGCCATGGACAACCCCGGCAGCCTGATCGGCGCGGTGGTGCGCACCGCCCGCCCGGTGCTGGCCAACGAGCCGATGCAGGACGAGCGCCGCTCCCCCCGGGGCCTGCCCGAGGGCCACCGCCGCCTGGACAGCTACCTGGGCCTGCCCGTGGTGCTGGACGGCCGGGTGGTGGGCGTGGTGGGCCTGGCCAACAAGCCCGGCGGTTACGCCATGGACGACGCCGAGCAGCTCGCCCCCCTGCTGACCGCGCTGGCCCACATGGCGGCGGCCTGGCGCGCACAGGCCGCCCGCGCCAAGGCCGAACGCTCGCTGCAGCTCACCCTGTCGCACATCAACCAGGGGCTGCTCTGCGTCAACCGGCACGGCCAGGTGGAGTTCTGCAACGACCGGGTCGAAGCCCTGCTGGGCCTGCCCGCGGGCACGCTGGCCGGGCAGCCGCACATCCGCGCGCTCGAAGCCCACGGCGCCTTGCTCGGCCCCGACGCGCCTGGCACCTTCTGGCTCAAGACGGCGGCGCAGCGCACCATCGAAATCCAGGTGCAGGTGGTGGCCGACGGCGCCAGCGTGCGCACCTACACCGACGTGACGGACTACATCCGGGTGCAGCAGGCCCTGCAGGCCGGCGAGCAGAGCCACCGCGAGATGGCCGACCAGCTCAAGACCATCCTGGAGGCGATCCCCGACCTGCTGTACGAATTCGACGCGCAGGGCCGCTACCTTTACATCGGCAAAGGGCAGCCGGAGCTGCTGACCGCGCCGCCCGACACCCTGGCCCACGCCACCTACCACGACGTGCTGCCGCCCGAGGCCGCCGCCGAGATCGACGCCGCCATGGCCGAGGCCTCGATCTGCGGCGCCTCGCTCGGCCACCAGTACCGGCTGGACCTGCCCGACGGCACCCATTGGTACGAACTGTCGATGACGCGGCGCGAGCCCCAGCCCGGCCAGCCGCCGCGCTTCGTGATGCTGGCGCGCGACATCACCCAGCGCCGCCTGATCGACGAGCGCATCCAGCACCTGGCCTTCCACGACGCGCTGACCAACCTGCCCAACCGCCGGCTGGTGCAGGACCGGCTGTCCAAAGCCCTCAAAGCCGCCAAGCGCCAGCAGCAGCACGGGGCGCTGCTGTTCATCGACCTCGACAACTTCAAGGACCTGAACGACACGCTGGGCCACGACCAGGGCGACGAACTGCTGCAACTGGTGGCGGTGCGGCTGCGCGGCTGCGTGCGCGACGTGGACACCGTGGCGCGCCTGGGCGGCGACGAATTCCTGGTGATGATCGAGGGCCTGAGCAGCGACGTCGCCGCCGCTGCCGGCGAGGCCGACAAGGTGGCGCGCAAGGTCCTGACCACCCTGCGCCAGCCCTACGACCTGTCGAGCTGCGGGCACAGCAGCACGCCCAGCATCGGGGTGGCGCTGTTCGGCCAGCCGCAGGACACGGTGGAAGACCTGCTCAAGCGCGCCGACCTGGCCATGTACCGCGCCAAGATCGACGGGCGCAACACCATCAGCTTCTTCGACCCCGAGATGCAGGCCAGCGCCCTGCGCCGCGCCGCGCTGGAGGCCGACCTGCGCACCGCCCTGCGCGAAGAACAGTGGCGCCTGTACTTCCAGCCGGTGGTGGACGCTTTTGGCCACGTGCTGGGCGCCGAGGCCCTGGTGCGCTGGCAGCACCCCGAACGCGGCATGGTGCCGCCCGGTGCCTTCATTCCGCTGGCCGAGCAGAGCGGCATGATCCTGCCGCTGGGCCAGTGGGTGCTGCGCCGCGCCTGCGAATGCCTGGCCGACTGGGCGCGGGACCCGCAGCTGCGCCACTGGACGCTGTCGGTCAACGTCAGCACCCGCGAATTCCGCGAGGCCGGTTTCGTGGACCAGGTCAAGGCCGAGGTGCGGCGCGCCGGCGCCCAGCCCCACCGCCTCAAGCTGGAAGTGACCGAGAGCATGTTCATGCACGACGCCGAGGACACCGCGGCCAAGATGGCGGCGCTGCGCGAGTTCGGCATCCGGTTCGCGCTGGACGACTTCGGCACCGGCTACTCGTCGCTGAGCTACCTCAAGCGCCTGCCGCTGGACGAGATCAAGATCGACCAGTCCTTTGTGCGCGACGTGTTGGACGACGAGGACGACGCCGCCATCGTGCGCGCCATCCTGACCTTGGCGCAGACGCTGGGCCTGTCGGTGGTGGCCGAGGGGGTGGAGCTGCCCGAGCAACACGACTTCCTGGCCGGGCACGGCTGCCGCGCGTTCCAGGGCTACCTGTTCGGGCGGCCGGCCTGCGTCAGCGAGGCCCCGGCCTACGCCCGCAGCCGGCCGGTGTCGCGCGCCGTCATCGGGCTCTGAGGGCCGCCGCGTCCAGCACCGCCTGGGCGTCTTCCAACCAGAAGGTCAGGGCGGCGTAATAGCCTTCCCAGACACAGCCGTTGCAGCCCCGGCCGCAACAGGTGGTGGGCTCGGGCGGTGGCGCACGCAGCG